>NZ_JAWHNU010000023.1:0-81713 GCF_032582135.1 Pseudomonas syringae group sp. J309-1
CAATATATTCATCGACCAACAGATCGAATCGCGAGCAAGCTCACTCCTACAGGTCCCGTGTTTGCTGCGCGACAGCGCGGTGTCAGGGATACCGGGACCACTCCCACAGGAAGTATTTCCATTCAGAAAACGAGTCAGCAGTCTAAATAGCTTCCAGCTTCGCGTAGCCCATCATCAGCCACTTGCTGCCTTCGGCGAAGTTGACCTGGACACGCGCCTGAGCGCCAGCGCCTTCGAAGTTCAGGATCACGCCTTCGCCAAACACCGCATGTTGCACACGCTGCCCAAGGCTGAAGGCTGTCTCCGGAATACCGGTGCCATTGAACAGGCTGCTGTTGCTGACCTTCTGCGTGCCGCCAAAAGGTCGGGTGACACTATTGGACAAGCGCACTTCCTGAATCAGCAATGGCGGAATTTCACGTACGAAGCGCGACACCTTGTTGTAGGTCTCGCTGCCGTACAGGCGACGGGTTTCTGCGTAGGTCATCACCAGCTGTTGCATGGCGCGGGTTATGCCGACGTAGGCCAGACGCCGTTCCTCTTCCAGACGGCCCGGCTCTTCCAGGCTCATCTTGTGGGGGAACAGGCCTTCTTCCATGCCCACCAGGAACACGTAAGGGAATTCAAGGCCCTTGGCGCTGTGCAAGGTCATCAATTGAATGCTGTCTTCGTGCTCTTCGGCCTGGGTATCCCCGGCCTCCAGCGAAGCATGGCCGAGGAATGCCGCCAACGGTGTCAGCTCGGCGTCTTCTTCGTTGTTTTCGAAGTTGCGCGCGGCGCTGACCAGTTCCTCAAGGTTTTCTACCCGAGCCTGGCCTTTTTCGCCTTTCTCTTCCTTGTGGTAGTTGATCAGCCCGGACTGCTCGATGACGGTTTGCGTCATCAAATGCAGCGGCATCTCCATGACCTTGGCGGCAAGGTTTTCGATCAGCTCGACGAAACCGCCCAGCGCGCCTGCCGCACGGCCGGTCAGACCTTTATTGGCGATTAGTTGGCGAGTGGCTTCCCACATCGAAACATCGGCATGGCGAGCATGCTGACGAATCGATTCGACGGTTTTTTCACCGATGCCACGGGCCGGCACGTTGATGATCCGCTCCAGTGCCGCATCGTTGCCACGGCCTTCCAGCAAGCGCAGATAAGCCATGGCGTTCTTGATTTCGGCGCGTTCGAAGAAGCGCTGGCCGCCATAAATGCGGTACGGAATTCGCTCGCGCAGCAACGCTTCTTCAAGCACCCGGGATTGGGCGTTGGAGCGATACAGAATGGCGATTTCGCTACGGGCAAGACCGGTCTTGAGTGCGCTTTCAATGGTTTCAACCACGTAGCGGGCTTCGTCGTGTTCGTTGAATGCCGCGTACAGATTGATCAGCTCGCCATCACCGACATCAGTCCACAGCTCTTTGCCCATGCGGCCGCTGTTATTGATGATCAGGCCGTTGGCCGCTTTGAGAATACTGGCGGTCGAGCGATAGTTCTGCTCAAGACGAATGACTTCGGTGTCCGGGAAGTCCGACGAATACTGGTGGATATTCTCGATCTTCGCGCCGCGCCAGCCGTAAATCGACTGGTCGTCATCGCCCACAACCATCAGGCTGTCGCCACCCTGCGCCAGCAAGCGCAGCCATGCGTACTGCACGGCGTTGGTGTCCTGGAATTCGTCCACCAGCACATGGCGGAAGCGGCGCTGATAGTGAGCAAGCAGGCCAGGATTGTCGCGCCAAAGGTCGAGTGCACGCAGCAGCAGCTCGGAGAAATCGATCACGCCGGCACGCTGGCAGGCGACCTCATAAGCTTCATAGACCGACTTCATGGTAGTCAGAAACAGATCGCCGCTGGCCTGAATATGCTTCGGGCGCAGGCCTTCGTCTTTTTGACCGTTGATAAACCACGTGGCTTGTTTGACGGGCCAGCGTTGTTCATCAAGCCCCAGCTCGCGCATGACGCGCTTGACCAGGCGTTGCTGGTCATCGCTGTCCAGAATCTGGAAGGTCTGCGCCAGATTGGCTTCCTGCCAGTGCGCCCGCAACAAGCGGTGCGCAAGGCCGTGGAACGTGCCCACCCACATGCCTGCCGGGTTGATGCCCATCAGTTGTTCGATCCGGTGGCGCATTTCTGCTGCCGCCTTGTTGGTGAACGTCACCGACAGGACCGAATGTGGCGAGGCTTGCTCGACCTGGATCAACCAGGCGATGCGATGCACCAGCACACGGGTTTTGCCGGAACCAGCGCCGGCCAGGACCAACTGACGACCCACGGAGGCAGCTACGGCCTGACGTTGGGCATCGTTGAGGGAATTAAGCAGAAGGGAGAGATCATCGCGCATCGACGCATTCTAGGGTGCCGAGCGAAACCGGGCAAACCATGCTTTGCTCGAATCGACAAAAGCAGCATCTGGCGACGGGGGGCGAGCGGTTGTCGGGACGTGAGGGGGATAGGCATCAAGGTAGGCGACGGGCGCCGGGCGAACTGCGATTCATGATCAAAGGAGCGTTTAACTGGGCGTCCCGCAGGTCATGTAGTATAACTACAAAAAAGCTACATCCCGTCCCATGCACTTTTGCCGAGTCTGCCCCTTTGAATCTGCTGCAACACATCGCCCAGTCACGCCATCTGTTACGCAAGTCGGAGCTGAAAGTCGCCGACCACGTGCTGCTTGACCCTGCGGCTGTGATGCACAGTTCCATGGCCGATCTGGCGCATAGCGTTGGTATCAGCGAGCCCACCATCGTGCGCTTCTGCCGTGCCATTGGTTGTACCGGCTTTCAGGACCTGAAGCTCAAGCTGGCGCAGAGTCTGGCTGCCGGGGCGAGCTTCGGCCAGTTCGCGATCCACGAAGATGATTCGGTCGCTGACTACAGCCTGAAGATTTTCGATACCACGCTGCATACCTTGATGGAAGTTCGCGAAAATCTTGATCCCCATGCGTTGCAGCTTGCTGTGACTGCCATGGCGGCGGCCAAGCGGGTCGAGTTTTACGGGTTTGGTGCGTCGGGTGCGGTAGCGGCTGACGCTCAGCACAAGTTCTTCCGGCTGTTGCTCAGCGCGGCGGCTTATTCGGATCCGCACATGCAGGCCATGTCGGCGGTTACACTGGTCCCATCAGATGTCGCTGTTTGCATTTCCCAGTCCGGGCGCTCCAAGGATCTGCTGATTACGGCGAATCTGGTTCGTGAGACAGGTGCGACGTTGATCACTTTGTGCCCAAGTCAGACACCACTGGCTGAACTGTCGTCAGTCAATCTGGCGATTGATGTGCATGAAGACACCGAAATCTATACGCCTCTGACTTCGCGCATCGCGCATCTGGTAGTCATCGATGTGTTGGCAATGGGCGTTGCCATGGCGCGTGGCCCAAGTCTGGTCAACCACCTCAAGAGCGTGAAGCGCAGCTTGCGCAGTCTTCGTCTTTCGCCCAAGTCGATCAAGTCTCACGAGGATTGATCGCTTCGACTCCTGTACAAAAACTGCTACCAGCTACCCGAAAGTAGCCGGCAGCAGTTCACTGCTATGAAACCAATCCGGGTTTATCAATGAGTGACTTGCACGTCATCGATGCTTGCCAGCAGCTTGCCTTTGTAAAAGATACTGACCCCGGTGATGCTTGCGCCACTGGGTTGCGTGTACCTGACCGGTCTATCAAACAGTTCTGTTTCATCCCTCTCCACCGACAGGGTGATTTCGTCCTTTCTGCTTTCAACCATCAGATCGAGGCCTAGATGATTACCGGCAGCGGGGGATTCACTGCGAACCAGAACTGCCTGGAGGTGGTAAGGTAGCGACACGATGCCAGATACTTTTAAGGTATTAACGCCTGGCATTTTGTCGTCTTGCGCATGCCAGTCTCTGTTTTGAATGCTCATGATTTAGCTCCTTGCTAAAGTTAATTGCGTCCTGCAGGGCTACTATCTCAAGGTCTTGTTGATGGGTTGCACTACATAAATATAGCGGTTGTTACGTCTTGTTTCCGATGTGACACGTGTTGACGTTAACCATCCTGTCACGCATTCGCCGTCAGATCGT
Organism: Pseudomonas syringae group sp. J309-1; assembly: GCF_032582135.1. Classification (NCBI taxonomy): domain Bacteria; kingdom Pseudomonadati; phylum Pseudomonadota; class Gammaproteobacteria; order Pseudomonadales; family Pseudomonadaceae; genus Pseudomonas; species Pseudomonas syringae group sp. J309-1. The sequence goes on from NZ_JAWHNU010000023.1 coordinate 4,024, forward strand.
CACGCCCTCCGGGCATTCTGTACTCCCGCAACGCACTGGGAGACAGGATATGCCTCGGCACTACGATGACTCGCAACAGAGCAGCACCGTCAAAACCCGCCGTCAGCAGGAAGATCAGCGACGTATGGGGTTCCGTCGGGCAATAGAAAGCTATTCCGAAGCGCGTCGGCTCAATCAAGAGCTGTGCGACTTTGAAGAGAGCGTTTCAGAGCGCTTCTGGCAGGCGGCTAAACCTTTGGAAGACGCCCGTCGAAACGCTCCATCAGCTGGCTGATCTGCGCACGTTCGGTGCGGATGAACGCCAGGAAGGCGTGCGCCACGGGCGACAGGCGTCGATCCCTGGCCTGCACCACGCACCAACTGCGATAAAGCGGCAACTCTGCCACCGGTAACTCTTTCAGCATGCCGGTGGCGAGTTCCAGGCTGACCGCGTGTCGGGTCAGCATCGCGATGCCCAGCCCGGCCAGCACGCTTTCCCGTTGCGCTTCGTGAGCCGACATCTCTACGGTCGTGGTGAAGTGCACGCGCTTGTCCTTGAAATACTCTTCGCAGGCCTTGCGGGTCCCCGAACCATTTTCCCGAATCAGCAAGGTATAGGGCTCCAGATCCTTGAGCGCTAACGTACGTCCGTCGCATAACGGATGGTCCGGCGGAGCGACGGCTACAATCGGATTATTGAGAAACGGCAGGAATTCCAGGCCCATGTCTTGCGGCACCATGGACATCACGACCAGATCATCGCGGTTATCCGACAGCCTTCTGATCACTTGAGCGCGATTGACCACTGTCAGGTTGAGGACCACCTCCGGGTATTTACGCTTGAAGGCGGCAAACAAGTGCGGGATGAAGTATTTACAGCTCGATTCGACGGCCAGCTTCAATTGCCCTTGTAGCGAGCCCTGCATATCGGTGAGCTGCATATCCAGGCTTTCCAGTCGCCCGAAGATATCGCGACTGGCCGATTGCACCGCTTCTGCGGCCTCGGTCAGGTAGAGCTTTTTGCCGACGTATTCAAACAGCGGTTGGCCTACGAGCTCTTCCAGCTGGCGAATCTGCAGGCTGACAGCCGGTTGAGTAAGCGACATTTCCTCCGCTGCTCTGCTGTATGAACGCAGATCACACACTTCGTTGAAAATTCGTAATTGACGCAATGTCATACGCATCAATGACTTACGCATTTTTAACGACCCCGCTTGTTCGCTGAATCGTCAACTATAAGTCTTTACTTATACACAACCCAATTTTTACTCATTTTTGTTAATCCCTGATCGGGCATAGGGTGTCCCTGCGGCAATCAACCACATGCCCCGTTACAAAACCGGTTCAGCTATAAAAACCGGTTCAACGGTCGAGGGAATACTCGTGATAACAAAAATCCTGATCGCCAACCGTGGAGAGATCGCTGTCCGGATCGTGCGCGCTTGCGCCGAGATGGGCATTCGCTCGGTGGCAATCTTTTCCGACGCCGACCGTCACGCGTTGCATGTGAAGCGTGCTGACGAAGCCCACAGCATTGGTGCCGAACCGCTCGCGGGTTATTTGAACCCGCGCAAGCTGGTTAACCTGGCGGTGGAAACCGGCTGCGATGCGTTGCATCCCGGCTATGGTTTTCTATCAGAAAATGCCGAACTGGCTGACATCTGCGCTGAACGTGGGATCAAGTTCATTGGTCCGTCCGCGGAAGTCATCCGTCGCATGGGTGACAAGACCGAAGCACGCCGCAGCATGATCAAGGCAGGCGTACCTGTTACGCCCGGCACCGAAGGCAACGTGGCGGATATTACCGAGGCGCTGGTTGAAGGGGACCGCATCGGGTATCCAGTGATGCTCAAGGCGACCTCGGGTGGTGGTGGGCGCGGTATCCGTCGCTGCAACAGCCGCGAGGAACTGGAGCAAGCCTTCCCGCGAGTGATTTCCGAAGCGACCAAAGCATTTGGCTCAGCGGAAGTTTTTCTCGAAAAATGCATCGTCAATCCCAAGCACATCGAAGCGCAGATCCTCGGCGACAGCTTTGGCAATGTCGTGCATCTGTTCGAACGCGATTGCTCGATTCAGCGCCGCAATCAGAAGCTGATCGAGATCGCCCCCAGCCCGCAACTGACCCCAGAGCAGCGCGCCTACATTGGCGATCTGTCGGTGCGCGCAGCGAAGGCCGTGGGCTACGAAAATGCCGGGACTGTGGAGTTCCTGCTCGCCGAGGGCGAGGTGTACTTCATGGAGATGAACACTCGCGTGCAGGTGGAGCACACCATCACCGAGGAAATCACCGGCATCGACATCGTCCGCGAACAGATTCGGATCGCCTCCGGGCTGCCGCTCTCGGTCAAGCAGGAAGACATCATTCACCGTGGCTTTGCCCTGCAATTCCGGATCAATGCCGAAGACCCGAAGAACAACTTCCTGCCGAGCTTCGGCAAGATCACCCGTTATTACGCGCCCGGCGGACCCGGTGTACGCACCGATACGGCGATTTATACCGGCTATACCATTCCGCCATATTACGACTCCATGTGCCTGAAGTTGATTGTCTGGGCGTTGACCTGGGAAGAGGCGATGGACCGCGGATTGCGCGCTCTGGATGACATGCGTCTGCAAGGGGTTAAAACCACAGCGGCGTATTACCAGGAAATCCTGCGTAACCCTGAATTCCGTAGCGGCCAGTTCAATACCAGTTTCGTTGAAAGCCACCCTGAACTGACTAACTACTCGATCAAGCGCAAACCCGAAGAGCTGGCCCTGGCTATCGCTGCCGCCATCGCCGCTCACGCAGGCTTATGAATAAGCAGCGGCAAGCTCCAAGCCGCAGGCTTCAAGCAAAAGCAGATCTGCTCTTACTTGCCGCTTGTAGCTTGCAGCTTGTCGCTATGAGGAGATCCAAATGTCTAAGAAAATCTTCGTAACCGACACCATCCTGCGTGACGCCCACCAATCTCTGCTCGCAACGCGCATGCGCACCGAGGACATGCTGCCGATCTGCGACAAGCTCGACAAGGTTGGCTACTGGTCGCTGGAGTGCTGGGGCGGCGCGACGTTTGATGCCTGCGTGCGCTTTCTGAAAGAAGATCCGTGGGAACGCTTGCGCCAACTGCGGGCCGCATTGCCCAATACACGTCTACAAATGTTGCTGCGAGGCCAGAACCTGTTGGGTTATCGCCACTACAGCGACGACGTGGTCAAAGCTTTCGTCGCCAAGGCCGCGGTCAATGGCATTGATGTGTTCCGTATCTTCGACGCCATGAACGACGTGCGTAACCTGCGCGTCGCCATCGAGGCGGTGAAAGCCGCTGGCAAACATGCTCAGGGCACCATCGCTTACACGACGAGTCCGGTGCACACCATCGAGGCCTTCGTCGGTCAGGCCAAACAGATGGAATCCATGGGTTGCGACTCAGTGGCAATCAAAGACATGGCCGGTTTGCTGACGCCTTACGCCACGGGCGAACTGGTCAAGGCACTCAAAGCCGATCAGTCGCTGCCGGTGTTCATCCATTCCCACGACACGGCGGGTCTGGCTGCCATGTGCCAACTCAAGGCCATCGAAAATGGCGCGGACCATATCGACACCGCCATCTCCAGCTTCGCCTGGGGCACAAGCCACCCTGGCACTGAGTCCATGGTGGCCGCGCTCAAAGGCAGCGAATTTGATACAGGCTTGAACCTGGAACTGCTGCAGGAAATCGGTCTGTATTTCTATGCAGTCCGTAAAAAATATCACCAGTTCGAAAGCGAATTCACGGCTGTCGATACGCGGGTCCAGGTCAATCAGGTGCCGGGCGGGATGATTTCCAACCTTGCCAACCAGCTAAAAGAGCAGGGTGCGCTGAATCGTATGGGCGAAGTCCTGGCCGAGATTCCGCGGGTACGTAAAGACCTGGGTTATCCACCACTGGTCACGCCGACTTCGCAAATCGTCGGTACCCAAGCGTTCTTCAACGTTCTGGCCGGTGAGCGTTACAAGACCATCACCAATGAAGTGAAGCTCTACCTGCAAGGCGGCTACGGCAAGGCGCCGGGTCAAGTGGATGAAAAACTGCGTCGTCAGGCGATCGGTAACGAAGACCTGATCGACGTGCGACCTGCTGACTTGCTTAAGCCGGAAATGACCAGGCTGCGCGGCGAAATCGGTGCTTTGGCTAAATCCGAAGAAGACGTCCTGACCTATGCCATGTTTCCTGACATTGGCCGCAAGTTCCTCGAAGATCGCGCTGCTGGCGCGCTCAAGCCCGAAGAGTTGTTGCCTATTCCGGAAGCGGGTGGCGTGAGCAGTGCGAGTGGGGAGGGCGTACCGACCGAGTTCGTCATCGACGTGCACGGCGAAAGTTATCGCGTGGATATCACTGGCGTGGGTGTGAAGGCTGAAGGCAAGCGCCATTTCTACCTGTCCATCGATGGCATGCCGGAAGAAGTGGTGTTCGAGCCGCTCAATCAGTTCGTCAGCGGCGGTGCCAGCAAGCGCGCCCAGGCCACAGGGCCGGGCCACGTCAGCACTGCCATGCCCGGCAACATCGTCGATGTGCTGGTCAAGGAAGGCGACATGGTCAAAGCCGGTCAGGCGGTCTTGATTACCGAAGCCATGAAGATGGAAACCGAAGTCCAGGCGTCAATCGCCGGCAAGGTGGTCGCCATTCACGTGGCCAAGGGGGATCGGGTCAATCCGGGCGAGATACTGGTTGAGATTGAGGGTTGATCAGACACGGTCCCGTACTGTGGTGGGCTCATGTGGGAGCGGATTTATCCGCGAATGCTGCGGTGAAAACGCTGCATATGTTTCAGGTGTACCGGCCTCTTCGCGTATAAATTCACTCCCACAAGGCCGTAATGCCAAGCGTTGAATTTCAAGATTTCCTCGGGGGGCCTTCGTGGCTCCCTTTTTTTATCTCTACACTCATAACTGCATTACATTGCATTTTTAAACCCGAACAGCACAGCAAAAATGCACTATAGTGCAGATGCAGTCCGTTTATACGGCTTTCAGGTGCAATAAATTGCAGGTGGCCCATGTATAACCTCACTCTCCAGATCTATGGCGGTGGCGTTTGGAAGGATGCCATGACCCTTTCATTCGACGACCCTTCAAAAGGGTTTCTCGGCCCTTGCCGCTTCGCCTACAAAGCGGGGTATGTTCTGGGCGCCTATCCAGATTCTTTCTCCCAAGGTGTGAGCGCCCGCCTGCCGGTGGATTTTGAAACCTTTTCATTGCCCGAAGCCCCGGCTTTCCTGCATGACATTGCTCCTTCTGGCGCGGCCAAGCGCTTCCTCATCGCCCAGCTAGGTCGACAAAAGCCGGAAGGCTTGAGCGATGACTTGTACCTGCTTGGGCGTAGCACGCCCGCTCCTATTGGCAACTTGCGGATCAAGGAGTCAGTAGCGGTTCTGGAAGAGGGCGAGGCCATGGGCTTTACGCGTGGGGATGTCATCACCCGTGACCAGCATTTTCTTGAGTATGCCTATGAACAGGGCGCTGCCATTGGTGGGGCTACTGGTGCGGGGGGCGAAGCGCCGAAGTTGTTGATGACGCAGGGCGTCGACGGCTTGCTGTATCCCGATGCGGTGCTGGTTGATGAACAGGCTCGGGGGCACTGGTTCATCAAGCTCGCCCGAAACCAGGCCCTGAAAAACGATCAGGATATTCTGCGCAGTGAGTACTTGTACTACAGGGCGCTGCAAGGGCTTGGTATCGATACCGTTGCGACAGAGGACATGGCGCTGGAGCAGGCGAACAAACCGAGCCTGTGGATGAAACGCTTTGATCGTCGTATCACCGGGCAAGGCGTAGAGCGGTTGGCGGTGGAATCGATCTATTCGCTGGCCGGAGTGACATTGCCAGGTAGCCGCATGGATCATCTGGAAGTCATCACACTCTTGAGCGCCCTTTGGTCGCAAGCAGGGCAGGAGGAAGAAATACCTGATCTGGTGGCCGAATACCTACGCCGTGACTTGATCAACCAGATCCTTGGCAACTCGGATAATCACGGTCGCAATACGGCAATTATTCGCAGTCAAGACGGTTATCGACTTGCGCCCATTTATGATCTTGCACCCATGGTAATGGATGCCGAAGGCATCACGCGTACAACAAAATGGTCGAAGTCCATTGAGCGGGCAGGGATAGTGAACTGGCGGGCAGCGTGTGATTCACTGGCAGATATTCTTGATCCGCAGCAAGCTTTCGAGCGCTTGCGTCACGACGCCCAGCAGCTAAGAGCACTGCCGGATATGTTGCGTGACAGCGGTTTGCCGGACACGACGTTCAACCATCCGGCCATCGCTTTGGGCAAACTGGACGAGCGGCTGACGACCTGGGGGCTGCAATGACCTTATCCATCGACGCCCGCGCGCTGCTGATCGAAAGTGTTCAGCAGGGTATCGCTGACGGTAGCCTTGAAATGGGTGAAGCAGTTAAGCGCCTGCGGGTGGAGGGAGCGAGGCTGCATCAAAGTCAGTACGCCCGACTGTGCAAAATCTCGGTGCGCACGCTGATTCAGATCGAGCAGGGTGAGGGTAACCCGACGCTCAAGTCGTTGAACGCCGTGTTCCGGCCGTTCGGTTTGCAGATGGGCGTGGTGAGGCGTCATAAGCAGATCAGCTAATGGCGTCTCACCACGCATCAGGAATCAGAAGAAATCCAGCTCCTGTCGATTCTTATGGTTTTTTATAGCGCTGCTGAATGGCCTCAGCCACTTGCTTGAAGGTGATGCTTTTAGTCGCGATCTTCTGCATGCCGTCTTCAGGCAGGTAACCCAGTTTTACATACAGGACTTCTCCCTTTTCTCTCTGCGCCTCGGTCAGACCGAGAAGGGACTTTCTGATGGCTTCCAGGCTAGTCGGACTTGAAACAAATGTTACCCAGTCCGGTACCGGAATGGTGCTGGCGAAGTAACTGGCAACGTTGACCAACGCATCGCCCAAAGGAAATACGGCTTTGAAACGTTCCTGAGGTTTATACGTTGCGATGCCCATATAGATCTCGGGCAGCTCTTTGATCCTGTTCTCGATCCCTCGTTTTTGATTGGAAAGAAGAAACTCGAAAATTTCCAATGAGGTACCGACGATAACCAGCGACTGAGCACCAATAGCCGATTCATCAAAAAGGTAACCGTTAAAGGTGGAGGAAGTTAAGGCCTTCATCCTCCCTCCCTGATCGAGAATAATGCTGCCGTACTTTCCGTTATGCAGAACCGGGGAAACTGCGCGCCATGGGTTTTTGTGCACCGATGCCTTTGTGTGGATATTCATTCTCACAACGTCCTTGTTGTTTATTACGGGTTAGTGACTCTATGCCTGATAGGCATGACTGAACGTTAGTCGCTTAAACGAGATCGTAGGCGTTGATATGTGTCCAGTTATTGGATCGACGCAGTTCTGAGTTCACGAGCAACGCGAGTAGGGCCGAAAAATTCTTAGCGCTTTCGAAATGCCTCCAACCCTTCTACCTGCTGCCCCTCCTTGAAGTTATCCACTGCCAGCCAACCCTCAAATGCCTTCTGCAACTCAGGCCACTCCTCGTCGATGATCGAATACCAGGCTGTGTCCCGATTGATGCCTTTGACGACCATGTGCTGGCGGAAGGTGCCTTCATAGCTGAAGCCAAACCGCTCGGCGGCGCGTTTCGAGCGAGCGTTGTTGGCGTTGCATTTCCATTCCAGACGGCGATTGCCCAGCGCGAATGACTCTTTAGCCAATAGATAAATCGCCTCAGTACCTTTCGGCGTACGTTGCATCGATGCGCCGAAGGTCACATGACCGATCTCGATCCGGCCGTGGGCGGCGACAATGGACAGAAAGCTTATGCAGCCGTTGGTGGCCCCTGTGGCCTGATCGACGATGGCGTAGAACCAGGGATCGGTGTCGGCTGCGTGGCGGGTTAGCCAGGCATCAAAATCGCTGCGCTCCAGAAACGGACCGTACGGCAAATAGTCCCACAACTTCGGATCAGAGCCTGGGCCTTGCAGCGCAGCCCACAAACCATCGCCATGGCGCGCGACACTGAGTTTTTCCAGGCGGATGAAGCGTCCTTCCAGCGTTCGGGCATCTGGAAGTCTGGCGGGCTGCCAATCAGGTACAGGGTTCGGCATGGACTCTTTCCTAGATCATTTTGCGAAATTGAATGTAGCCCGGGCGTTCGGCGATACGTTCATAAAGCTGAATCGCGGTGGCGTTGGTTTCGTGAGTAAGCCAGTGCACCTTGTCGCAGCCATTGGCTTTGGCAGTGGTGTAAACGTGCTCTATCAACAGGCGGCCTACACCGGTCCCACGTTGTTCCGGTGCTACCAACAGGTCCTGAAGATAACAGGCATTGGCAATGCTCCAGTTCGAACGATGGTAGATGAAATGGACCATGCCCACCGCTTTGCCGTCTTGCCAGGCCAATGCCGCATTGGTCGGTTCGGACCGGTCGAGAAAGCGCGCCCAGGTACTGGCAATTACAGCGTCGGATAGCTCGGTTTTGTAGAACGTCAGGTAGGCCTGCCATAGCGGTAACCATGCTGCGTGATCGTTCTCGGTAACGGGGCGGATCTGAATGTCGGTCATGACAGTCTCCTGGCGGAATAGCTGACTGAATTAAGTGCTTTTCTGTAGGCGCTGCCGAAGGCTGCGAAGCATTTCTCCTGATACATCGCGATCGCAGCCTTCGGCAGCTCCTACAGGCTCTATGTTTGCCGCGAGACAGCGTGCAGATCCCGATTTGCGTCACAAGACACTTTCAGCTCATCTGGCGAGCCAGTTCCTGATCTTTTGAATCTGCGCTGGCCGTCAGCCCTTCACGTACGCCTGCGTAATCAGCAGCAGAGCGGTTCTGACCTAGCTTGCGTTTACCTTCCAGACGCTCGATGGGTAGCGAGAAGCCGACAATGGCACTGAGCATCTTGTCGATGTAATCGGCGGGCGCATCGGCCACGGCCCAAGGGGTGGCGCGCCCGTTTTCATGTTTGTCGGTCAGGCCACTGACCACGTCCAGCAGTCGCTGCGGATCATTGAAAACCTGCGCAACGCCGTACGCGTGAATGGCCACGTAATTCCAGGTGGGCACCACTTTGCCGTGCTCGGCCTTTGCTGGATAAAACGACGGGCTGATATAAGCGTCTGCACCGGGGAAAATCACCAGAGCCTGTGCGCCGCTCTCCAAAGCGCGCCACTGCGGGTTGGCCTTGGCCAGATGTCCGTACAGGGTGCCGTTCGAGCTTTCATTCGAGCGTAACAGCAGCGGCAAATGGGTAGCCTGCATACCTTGTTCGTCCTGGGTGACCAGGATCGCCAGTCGAGTCTGCTCAATCAGCGCGTGCAGGCTGCCCAGGTCTTCGTCTTTGAAAGCGCTCGGTATGTACATGGAAATATCTCTTGGCCGAAGTCTCAATCCTAGGCAGGCTATTGGTTGGTTGTAAGAGCCATTAATAGCCAATTCGATAGGGCCAATGTATGTCCGAACAACCGCCATCGTTCCCGTTCAGCCTTGCCGGTATTGAGCTTGATCGCCGTCAGGGTCTGAGTCGTCAGCTTTATCAGGCACTGCGCGCGCGTATCCTGGACGGGCGCTTGAACAGTGGGACGCGACTGCCAGCCAGTCGCGATCTGGCTGAATCCTTGAGCATCTCCCGCAACAGTGTGATGCGCGCCTACGATCAGCTCTACGCCGAGGGTTTCACCGACGGGCGTGTTGGAGACGGAACCTACGTGGCGCAATTACCCAATCAGGTGATGCCCGGCAAAAAATTATCCACAAAAGTGTCCACAGGGTTATCTACAGGCTTACCCACAGCTTTATCCACAAAACTGAAAAATGCTTCACCCAGTTCTCTTGATCAAGTTATCCACAGCCCGGCGATCAAGAAGCTTGAGAACCACCATCTGGGCACTTATTCGCCAAGCGCCCCGCGGGCTTTTCGGGTCGGCGTGCCGGCGTTCGATCTTTTCCCGTTTGCCGTTTGGGGCAAGCTTTACGCAGCTTTTTGGCGTAAGCCGGATCTGGGGATGCTCGGTTACGGCCCGGCCGCTGGCGACACACGTCTGCGCGAGCTGGTCGCTGCCTATCTCCGCACTTCCCGTGGTCTGAAGTGCACCGGTGAGCAAATAGTAATCACCAGCGGTGCGCAGCAAGCGATCAGCCTTTGTGCACAGCTGTTGTTGGAGGAGGGCGATGGCGTCGCGATAGAGAATCCAGGCTACCGCGCCGCCGGTCACGCGTTCGCCATTGCCGGAGCAAAATTGCATGGCATTGCTGTTGATGAAGACGGCATGCGGTGTGATCAGTTGCTGCAGCAGGCCTGCAAACTGGCTTACGTCACGCCGTCTCACCAATATCCGACGGGTGTGGTGATGAGTCTGGCGCGCCGCCTTGAGCTGCTCGCCTGGGCCGAGAAGGCACAAGGCTGGGTTGTCGAAGACGACTACGATGGCGAATACCGCTACAGCGGCGCGCCATTGGCACCCTTGGCGGCACTGGACCGAAGCGGGCGGGTTTTGTATGTCGGCACCTTCGGCAAGATTGCTTATCCGGGGTTGCGTCTTGGTTATCTGGTGCTGCCTGCCGGGTTGGTGGAACCTTTCAGCCGTCGACGTGCGGTGGACATGCGCCATTCGGAAGTCAGTACTCAGGTGGTGATGGCCGAGTTCATCGCTGCGGGCCATTTCCAGCGTCACATCCGCCGTATGCGCCGCGCTGCCTTGAGCCGTCGCAATACTCTGCTCAGTCACTGGCCCGAGAACATAACGGGCTGCGCAGCAATGCCCAAAGTTGTCGCGGGGCTGCATGTGGCAGTGAGAGTGGACAGCCTTGAGCGGGAAACAGAACTGATCGAAAAAGCCAAAAGTGTCGACGTTGAAATCAGCCCGTTGAGCGGTTATTGGCTGCCCGAATCCAGTGAGCCTGTGGATAACAGGGCAGGGCTGGTGCTGGGATTTGCGGCCGTGCCCGAGGCGGATATTGTGGATGCGCTGAAGAGGCTGACGCAGGTTTGGCGGGATTGATCAAGGTCAGCGCACATCCCCCGTGGGAGCGAATTTATTCGCGAAGAGGCCGGTACATTCACAGCATTTTCATCGTCAGGAATACTGCCTTCCCGGATGAATCCGGTCCCACGGGTTGAAGTGTTTGCCGATAGTTCGGCAGGATCACGAAAGCTTGTGCGCGATATACTCGCCGTTATTACCCTTTTAAACCGAGACCTCCCATGAGTACTTCTCTTGCTGCGGCACCGGCTCGCAAGCCCGGTGCGCCGCTCATTGCTGCTTTCCTGTTGTTGTTCATCGCGATGTTTCTGCTGAGCAGCGTTGGCGTGCGTCAGGTGCTCCTGCTCATCGTCGGCGCGGCGTTGGGCTTGACGCTTTATCACGCAGCCTTTGGTTTCACCTCCGCATGGCGTGTGTTCATTCGTGAGCGGCGCGGTGCTGGCTTGCGGGCGCAGATGATCATGCTGGCCATCGCCGTGGTGCTGTTCTTCCCGGCGTTGGGCGCGGGGACGTTGTTCGGTCAGCCAGTGAATGGTCTGGTTGCACCAGCAGGTGTATCGGTTGTATTTGGTGCTTTCATCTTCGGCATTGGTATGCAGCTGGGCGGCGGCTGTGCTTCCGGGACCCTGTTCACGGCGGGCGGCGGTAACGCACGGATGCTGGTGACCCTGCTGTTCTTCATCCTCGGCTCGTTGATTGCGACTCATCACGTTGACTGGTGGTTTGCACTGCCGTCTTTTCCGGCAACATCCATCGTTAAGAGCTTTGGTGTGATCCCTGCGCTGGTGCTGAGTCTGGCGGTGTTCGCTGCCATTGCATTCGTGACTGTGCGCCTGGAAAAGCGCCGTCACGGCCAACTGGAAGCCGCGGTGACCAGTGAACACGTCGGCCTGCGCCGCTTCCTGCACGGTCCATGGCCACTGGTGTGGGGCGCGATTGGTTTGGCATTGCTTAACTACGCAACCCTGGCCCTGGCCGGTCGCCCTTGGGGCATCACTTCGGCGTTTGCCCTGTGGGGCGCGAAGGTCGCGGGTTCTCTGGGTGTCGATGTAGGCAGTTGGGCCTTCTGGCAGATGCCCGCCAATGCCAAGGCGTTGGCCGCGCCAGTGTGGGAAGACATCACCAGTGTGATGGATATCGGCATCATGATCGGTGCGCTACTGGCAGCTGGTTTGGCAGGAAAATTCGCACCCAACCTGAAAATCCCGACGCGCTCCATCGTCGCGGCAGTGATCGGCGGCCTGCTGCTGGGCTACGGTTCACGTCTGGCCTACGGCTGTAACATCGGCGCGTACTTCAGCGGTATCGCATCCGGCAGCCTGCACGGCTGGTTGTGGCTGGTAGCTGCGTACATTGGCAACGTGGCGGGCGTCAAATTCCGCCCGTTCTTCTTCCCGGGCGAGAAGCCGCAGGTTGCGTTGAGCGGTTGCTAATCGACACCATTGACCTGCTGTAGCAAATCCTGTGCAGACTGTGTGAAAACTACTGCGCTCGGCAATACTGCGTTAAAAACAGGCGAAAAATGCTCATTTAGAACACCTAGACTCCGCTTTTTCGCCTGTTTTTGCCTTGTCTTGCCGTCGCTCGCTACGTTTTCACACAGTCTGTGTGGGAGCGAATTTATTCGCGAAGAAGCGTGTACATCCGACCTGATCTATAGGTCTGGAATACCGCATTCGCGAATGAATTCGCTCCCACAAGGGATCACTGCTCTAACTGCTCCTTCGCCAGCTTCACAATGTTCTCCACCGTAAAGCCGAACTTGGCCTGCAGTTTGTCGATGGGTGCCGAGGCGCCGAAGGTGTTCATCGTGACCTTGGTGCCCGTGTTACCCACATAGCGATCCCAACCCAGCGGGCCAGCCTGTTCCACCGCAACCCTGGCGGTGACAGAGGGCGGGAAGACGCTGTCGCGATAAGCCTGATCCTGATCTTCAAACAACTCCCAACTCGGCATCGATACCACGCGTGCAGCAACGCCTTGAGCTTTCAGTTGCTCGAACGCCTGTACGGTCATGCCAACCTCGCTGCCGGTGGCAATCAGAATCACCTCAGGCTCGCCGTCTTTGGCATTGGCTAACACATAAGCGCCTTTCTCCAGTCCTTCCGCCGACGCGTATTGCGTGCGGTCCAGCGTGGGCAGCGGTTGGCGAGACAGCACAATGCAAGACGGACGACTGGTTTGCGCCAAGGCGATTTTCCAGGCCTGTGCGGTTTCATTCGCATCACCGGGGCGCAGTGTCAGCAAGCCGGGCGTAGCGCGAAGCTGGGTCAATTGCTCGATAGGCTGGTGAGTCGGGCCGTCTTCGCCAACGCCGATAGAGTCATGGGTGAAGACAAAGATCACCGGCAACTCCATGATCGACGCCAGGCGAATCGGCGGCTTCATGTAATCGCTGAACACCAGAAACGTCGAGGTGTAGGGTCGTACGTAAGACAGCGCCATGCCGTTGGCAATCGAGCCCATGGCGTGTTCGCGAATACCGAAGTGCAAGTTGCGGCCGCTGTAATTGTCAGCCGAAAAACTCCCTGCGCCGTCGAACGTCAGGTTGGTTTTGGTCGATGGCGACAAGTCAGCCGATCCGCCCAGTAACCAGGGGATTTTCGCCGCGAAGGCATTGAGGACCTTGCCACCGGAAGCGCGCGACGCGATGCCTTTGGCGTCGGTCTCGAAGGTTTGCAGGTTGTCCTGCCACTGCTCGGGCATTTCTCCAGCGCGCATGCGTTGCAGCTCATCGGCCAGATCCGCTTGTTCTTCTTCCAGCTTATTGAGCGCGCCTTGCCAGCTTTCATAATCGCTGGCATTGCGCTCAATCAGGGCGTCGTGCAACCAGGTGCGCGCTTCGTCGGGCACCAGAAAGCTGGAGTTTTCGTCCCAGCCATAGGCTTTTTTGGTCAGCTTGATTTCATCGTCACCCAAGGGCTCACCGTGGGCCGCTGCGGTGTTGTGTTTGTTGGGCGAGCCAAAGCCGATCACGCTGTCGACTACGATCAAGGTCGGCGCGTCATCGGTGCGTTTGAACACCTCAAGGGCCCGGGCCAACGCTTCGGTGTCGTTGGCATCGGCCACATGCAGAGTGTTCCAGCCGTAGCCTTCAAAGCGGGTTTGCACGTCTTCGCTGAAGGCCAGCTCAGTGTGGCCTTCGATGCTGATGGTGTTGTTGTCGTAGATCCAGCACAGGTTGGCAAGTTTCAGATGTCCGGCCATGGAGGCCGCCTCAGCGGTCACGCCCTCCATCATGTCGCCGTCACCACACAGCACGTACACGTTGTAATCGAACAGTGTGCGTTCAGGTGCGTTGAAGCGCTCGCCCAGCCAACGCTCAGCCATCGCCATCCCGACACTGTTGGCGCAGCCCTGGCCGAGTGGGCCAGTGGTGGTTTCCACGCCCGTAGTCATGCGGTATTCCGGGTGGCCGGGGGTTTTGGAGTCCATCTGGCGAAACTGCTTGATGTCTTCAAGGCTTATCGCTGGTTTGCCTGATGGTTTGCCGTGCTCATCAATTTCAACCACGCCTGCCAGATGTAGCAGCGAGTAGAGCAACATGGAGGCATGACCAACCGACAGCACGAAACGGTCGCGATTTGGCCAGTCCGGATGTTCAGGGTGATAGCGCAGGAACTGATTCCAGACGGTGTAGCCCACCGGCGCCAAAGCCATTGGCGTTCCTGGGTGGCCAGAGTTGGCCTTCTGCACGGCGTCCATGGCCAGGGTGCGAATGGTGTTGATACAGAGTTGGTCGCGTGCGGTGCGTTGTTCGCTGGAAAAAGACGAGCCCATTGAATTTACCCTCAGTGACGTGCTGCTGAACATCCAGATAAGTGTGGAGCGCAGCCGAGGGCTTTTTGTTCATTGTATTTTGGGGCTGTCCGATGGCCATTACGGCCCAACCTTAACTGAACATTAAACGGTTCAGCTTTTATGCGGTCAGTCGCGAACCATATACCTCAATGGCATTCGAAGCAGGTGAGCGGCGTGTATTACGCAGTAGCCCATGAGGTAATCGTTTTGAAGCAAGCCATCATCGACAAATACCGATTTCTGATCAAAACCATTGGTTACGTAGGCTGGTCACTGTTCTGGCTGCTGATCTGGGACATCGTGGTCACGGCGGACTTCATGCTGTTTCTGGATCGCAAGATCAGCTTGCCCTCGTTGCCCTTGACCTTGCTGGCCTCTGCGCTGGTGGTACTCACCAGCTTTCGCAACTCCAGTGCCTATAACCGTTGGTGGGAAGCACGTACCTTGTGGGGCGCGATGGTGAATAACTCCCGCAGCTTCGCCCGTCAGGTGCTGACGCTGGTTGAGGATGAAGGCGAGCTGAATCCCGTGAAAGCAGTGTTGCTGCGTCGCCATGTGGCCTTCGTGAAATGCCTGTCTGCGCATCTGAAGGGTGAATCCTGTGGCGACGAAGTACAGTCATTGATAACCCGCGAGGAATACGCACGCAGGCACGAAACCAACAACTTCCCCAACGACATACTTAATACTTCGGCCGCACTGTTGGCCAAAGAGTACAAAGCCGGCCGTCTGGACAGCATCCGTCTGGCGCGTCTCGAATCGACAATGGTGGAGCTCTCCAACTGCCAGGGCGGCATGGAGCGTATCGCCAATACGCCGCTGCCTTACCCTTACGTGGCGTTCCCGCGTTTGTTCATCAGCCTGTTCTGCGTAATCCTGCCGATTGGTCTGGTGGACACGTTGGGCTGGTATACGCCGCTGGCGTCCACTGTCGTTGGCTTCATGCTGCTGGCCATCGAAAAGATCGGCACCGACCTGCAAAGCCCGTTCAAAGCCAGCGAGCATGAAATCCAGATGACCAAGCTGTGCGAAAACATCGAGCGCAACCTGGAGTCCATGCTTCGGGATGCGAAGGTTGAGTGCACGGTTTAAGCGAGTTTTGATGCAGGATTTGTTACGGCTCGGGCGCTTTATCTAACTGCATATAACTGCCTGATGTGCCGAGGAGATCTGTTGGAGCGAGGCTTGCCCGCGAACTAGACAACTCGGTATATCAGGAGCACTGCGTTATCGTTCTTCGTCGGAGTGCCGCCCAGACCAAGCCTCGCTCCAACAGATCGGAGGCTACAGACTGTGTTGCATTCAAGAAATCCGCCTCCAAAACGCATCCGCCTCGGCATTCCTGTTACCCCGCCAGCGCACCAGAATCACTTCCAGGTGATCGGACTCCATTTCCGGGTAAAGGCGCACTAACTCTTTTCGCTCGATCAACGGTGCAACCATGGTGTGTGGCATGCAGGCCACGCCGTGTCCGGCAGCCGCCATCGGCTTCAAGGCTTCCGATACTGTCGCTTCGAATACCCGGCGCAGGCGGTGCGGTTGCGGGTGGCGTTTGACCTGTTTGTGTGACAGGTCATGCAGTTGTGCGCTGCGGGCATAGGTCAGCCATGGGATGGGCGCATCGGAGTTGGCGCAGCGAGCTGCCACTTCTGGCGTGGCGACCCAGTAGAGTTCATCGTGGCCCAGCGACAGCTCTTCGAATTCGCTTTGTCGGGAGTACGGCTCGGTCTGGGCATCGCGATAGAACAGGATGAAATCGCAGCGGCCGGACATCAGCGCCATGTAGTAATCATCGGTACTGCGATAGCCCGTATCGATGCGGGTGAACATGGGCGACTCGGCGGACGAGAACTGGCTGATCCAGTCCGGAAAGAAATTGCAGCCCAGGGTATGCAGCGAGGCAAAGGTCAGGGGGCGGTCAATGATCTTCACGCTTTGCTCGCAATCTCGCGCCAGACGTACCAGCTCCGAGGCATTGGGTAGCAGCGCCTCACCAGCAGCGGTCAGCCGGATGGGGTTTTTGCTGCGATCTATCAGCGTCGCGCCCAGGCGGGTTTCGAGCAACTGGATGCGTCTGCTCAGCGCCGATTGCGATGAACCGCGCATGCTGGCAGCGGCGGTAAACTTGCCCGTATCGGCCAGGGCCAGAAAGTCTTCGTACCAATCGATATCCATAGTTATTCCAAAATTCGATAGCGCGACCAGCATAGTGGATCAACAGTCGCTAACGCATGCGGGTTTTGTATGGCTATTGTGCAGGTAATCGCCACCTGCCGATCCATCGTGGTTCATCCATAATTAGAAAAATCTGTCGTAGAAGGGGCAATGCTATGCAAAAACGGAATGGCCTTAAGACTTTCATCAAGTCGTCAATGTTGCTGATCAGCCTCGTGGGTGCTGCAGGTGCGCAAGCGGGTGTACTGGAAAAGGTCAAAGCGCACGGTGCTGTGCGTTGCGGCGTTGCCAGTGACAAACCAGGTTTCTCCCTGATTGATGACAAGGGCCAATGGACCGGCATGGACGTTGACCTCTGCCGCGGCGTAGCAGCCGCTGTGTTGGGCGACGCAAGCAAGGTTGAATACATCGCGACCACCGGCAAGAACCGTTTCACTGCATTGGCCTCTGGCGAAATCGACGTGCTGTCCCGCGCGACTTCCTGGACGGCGGATCGCGTTGCCAGCCTCGGTGTGGACTTCACCACCGTCTGGTTTTACGACGGCCAGGGTTTTATGACCCACGCCAAAGATGGTATCGAGAAGTTGACTGACCTCGATGGCGCGACTTTTTGCCTGTCACCTGGCACCACTTCGGAACAGAACCTCGACGATTATTTCAGCCAGCGCGGCCTGACGTACAAAACCGTGATCATCGAGAAAAGCCCTGAATTGTTCGCAGCCTTCCAGAGTGGCCGCTGCAACGCAATTTCCAATGACTTGTCTGGTCTGGCCTCACGCCGTGCCGTCATGAACAACCCGCAAGACTACGCGTTACTGCCTGAAGTGATCTCCAAGGAGCCGTTGGGTGCTTATGTTGCTCAAGGCGATACCGTGTGGCGCAACATCGTGACCTGGACCGCCTATGCGCTGATGACTGCCGAAGAGTTCAGCATCACCTCGGCCAACGTCGATGAGATGCGCGCCAAGAAGGGCGGCTCGGCGGACGTCGCGCGTTTGCTGGGCACCGAAGGTTCGGTGGGCAAGGCGTTCGGTATGGATAACGACTGGGCGTATCGCGCTATCAAGCAGGTCGGCAACTACGCCGAAATCTACGACCGTAACCTCGGCGAGAAAACCATTCTGAACTTCCCTCGCGGCCTTAACCGCTCTTGGAAAGATCAGGGCCTGCTGTACGCGCCACCAATCCGCTGATCGCGTCACTCTCCAACGGAATCACTGTCATGTGGACCCAACGCTTGCAGAACGCTCGAGTGCTGAGCGTGCTGCAGCAAGGCCTGGTTCTGGCCATTGTTGCAGCTGTGTTTTACGTGCTGGCGCACAACGCCAGTCTCAATTTGAAAGCGCTGAACATTGCTTCCGGCTTTGACTTTCTGTCACAGCGTGCCGGTTACGACATCAGCTTCAAACTGATCGACTTCACCCCCAACGACAGCTACGGCCGTGCGTATCTGGTGGGGTTGCTCAATACGCTGCTGGTCTCGGTGATGAGTATCGTGACCGCTACCGTCGTGGGCGTGGCGTTGGGTCTGTGCAAGGTTTCCGAGAACTGGCTGATCAATCGCCTGGCCGGTGCGAGTATCGAGTTTCTGCGCAATGTGCCGTTGGTGGTGCATCTGGTCTGGTGGTACGGACTGGCGCTGGCGTTGCCCGGTGTAAAGCAGGCGGTTTCGATTTTCGATGTGGCTTATCTGAGCAACAGCGGGTTGATATTGCCATGGCCTGCACAAGGTTCACTGGTGGGCTGGGGCCTGGCATTGATGGCGCTGGGCGTTTTGCTCGGTTTGATCGCCTGTCGCTTTCGTGATGCCAAGGCCAAATGGCGCAGTTTCACGCCACGCCGCTGGCCATTGCTGTTGGCGGGTGCGGTGCTGTTACCGCTGCTGGTGTATGCCCTGAGCGACGCGCACTGGAGCTGGGAAGTCCCGGTTGCCAAAGGTTTCGGCTTCAAAGGTGGCGTAGCGCTGGTGCCGGAACTGCTGGCCTTGTGGTTGGCGTTGTCCTTCTACAGCGCCAGTTACATTGCCGAAATTGTCCGTGGCGCCATCCAGTCGGTGCAGCGCGGCCAATACGAGGCCGCCAAGGCACTGGGCTTCGAATACGGGCCGACCATGCGCCAGTTGATCGTGCCGCAGGCGATCTATCCGATGATTCCGCAGGTCACCAACACCTACCTGAACATCGTCAAGAACTCATCTCTGGGTGTGGTCATCGGCTTCATGGAAATGGTGTCCTCCACCGGTGGCACCACCTTGAACCAGACCGGTCAGGCCATTGAATGCATCGCGCTGGTGATGGGCACGTACTGCGTCATGAGCCTGCTGATTTCCATTGCGATGAACATCTACAACCATCGCATCGGTCAGCGAGGCCATTGAGGATGAACATGATCAATCAAGCATCCCCTGCGCGCTTGCCGCCGACTAAACCACTGCCGGTACGAGTTCGGAAGTGGACGCGCGAGCATCTGTTCCCCAGCGTGGGTCACAGCTTGCTGACCGTTGCCGTGCTGGTGTTGCTGCTGTGGAGTATTCCGGCAGCGCTGAACTGGCTGGTGTTCGATGCCACGTTCGTCGGTACTGCACGCACCGACTGCAATCCCCATGGCGCGTGCTGGCTGCCGATTACCCAGCGCTGGAACCTGTTCGTGTATGGCTTCTATCCGGAGGCCGAGCGCTGGCGGGTCAATCTGGCGCTGTTTTTGGCGGTTTTCGCCTTCGTGCTGCTGTTCTTCAAGCGCCTGGATCGTCGCCTGCTGATTGGTTATCTGGCGCTACTGCCGGTGGTCATGTGGTGGTTGCTCAAAGGCGGCGCGGGTTTGCCGGAGATTTCGTCGACCAAGTTCGCGGGGATGATGGTGACGGTGTTTCTGGGCACGGTGGGTATGATCTTCGCCTTGCCCATCGGGATTCTGCTGGCCTTGGGGCGGCGCTCGAAGAAGCCCGTGATTCGCATCCTGAGCGTGATGTACATCGAGCTGGTGCGCTCTGTGCCGGTTATCTCGCTGCTGTTCATGGCCTCGCTGATGATCCAGCTGTTTCTGCCGCCGGGTTCTGCGTTCGACATCCTACTGCGTGTGCAGCTGGTGCTGATCCTGTTTACCGCTGCCTACATGGCCGAGACCCTGCGTGGTGGTTTGCAGAACCTGCCGAAGGGCCAATACGAAGCGGCTCAGGCGTTGGGTTTTGGCTACTGGAAAACCATGGGCCAGATTGTCCTGCCGCAAGTCTTGAAACAGTCGATTGCGCCGCTGCTGACGCAATTCATCGGCCTGTTCAAGGAGACCACGCTGGTCATGATCGTCGGCGTGCTGGACATCGTCGGTATCGCCATGAGCACCGCCGCAGCGCCGGAATGGGTGGGCTATGGCCATGAGATCTACATTTTTCTGGCGATCTACTTCTTCGTCGTCTGCTTCGCACTGTCGCGCTATGCCCGGCACCTTGAAAAGAAACTGGAACAGAACCGCTCATGACTGATCATCGCGAGGCTGACGCAGCCCCTATCGTGCGTATCGAGCAACTGAACAAATGGTATGGCCAATCCCACGTCCTGCGGGACATCTCGTTGTCGGTCAAGCCGGGCGAGAAAGTGGTGATTTGCGGTCCTTCGGGTTCGGGCAAATCCACTTTGATTCGTTGCATCAATCAACTGGAACAGCATCAGCAAGGCACCGTCGAAGTGTTGGGCGAAGTGCTGGATGGCAACGTGAAACGCCTGGAGCGCATTCGCCGACAAGTCGGCATGTGTTTCCAGCATTTCAACCTGTTCCCGCACCTCACGGTGCTGAAGAACTGTACGTTGCCGCAGACTTCCAACCTCGGGGTGCCCGAAAAGGAAGCCATCGAGCGCGCTTTGGCTCTGCTCGACAAAGTGCGCATGCGCGATCACGCCAACAAGTTTCCGTCGCAGTTGTCCGGTGGCCAGCAGCAGCGCATCGCGATTGCCCGTGCGTTGTGCATGCAGCCCAAGGTCATGCTGTTCGATGAACCGACCTCGGCACTGGACCCGGAGATGATTGCCGAAGTTCTGGAAGTCATGACTGGCCTGGCTCAGGAAGGCATGACGATGATTTGCGTGACTCACGAAATGGGTTTCGCCCGCAAAGTTGCCGACCGTGTCGTGTTCATGGATCAGGGTGAAATCGTCGAGCAGGCGACCCCGGATCGTTTCTTCTCTGCGCCGGAATCCGAGCGCACCCGTCGTTTCCTCAATCAGATCCTCGACCATGGAGTCCACGCGTGATGGCCAACCCTATTGCTATAGCCCTGCACGGTGGGGCGGGCGTACTGACTCCGGGTTTGCTGACGCCGGAAGACGAAACAGCCATTCACGAGGCTTTATTGCGGGCACTGAAAGCGGGTCTGACGTTGCTCGAGCAGGACGGTAGCAGCCTGGATGCCGTGCAGGCAGCGGTTATCGAGCTGGAAGAGTGCCCGTGGTTCAACGCCGGTAAAGGCGCGGTGTTCACCCACACCGGTGATCACGAACTGGACGCTGCAATCATGCACGGCGCCAACCGCGAGGCAGGTGCCGTGGCGGGGATTCATTTCGTGCGCAATCCGATCCTGGCTGCCCGCGCCGTGCTTGAGCACAGCGAGCATGTTTTGCTTGCGGGCGTTGGCGCTGATGCGTTTCTGGAAACACAGAATCTGGAGCGTGTCGCCAACGACTGGTACGACACGGATCTACGTCGCCGTCAGTGGCAGACTCAGCTTCAACAGCCCAATAGCGTTTCGCTGGAGCCAGGCGGCGTCGACAAGAAGTTCGGCACCGTGGGTGCCGTCGCGCTGGACCGTCACGGTCATGTGGCTGCGGCGACGTCTACTGGCGGGATCACCAACAAACGTTTCGGCCGTATCGGCGATTCGCCGTTGATTGGCTCCGGTACCTGGGCAGACGACCGCAGCGCAGCGATCTCCGCTACCGGTCATGGCGAGTTCTTCATCCGCACCGTAGTGGCCCACAACATCGCGTCCCGCGTGCTGCTGACCGGCGAAACGCTCAATACGGCCTGCGACACGGTGGTGTCAGGTGAGTTGAAAGCCATGGGCGGCAACGGTGGCGTGATTGCCGTATCACCAACCGGCGAAACCGCATTGAGCTTCAACACACCGGGCATGTACCGCGCGTGGCGTGATGAACAGGGTGGTTTGCATACCGCGATTTATGCAGAGGATGATCGTCTGCATCTGGCTTAAGACTTGATCGTTTTGTAGGCACTGTGGGAGCGAATTCATTCGCGAAGAGGGCATTCCAGAAAAGTATCTGGTTCTGACACACCGCCTTCGCGAATGAATTCGCTCCCACACAGACTGTGTGAAAACGTAGCGAGCGACGGCAAGACAAGGCAAAAACAGGCGAAAAAGCGGAGTCTAGGTGTTCTAAATGAGCATTTTTCGCCTGTTTTTAACGCAGTATTGCCGAGCGCAGTAGTTTTCACACAGTCTGCACAGGTTCGAGTGTTCGCTGCGCTTAGCGCAGCTCCCCGCACAGATCCACTTCAACCAACCGGCGTACTTCAGCCAGCGGCAAGCCTGCACCCAGCAACAGATGCAGCTTGCCCAGCGCTGCTTCACGGGTCATGCCGCCACCGGACAGCACGCCAGCACCGCGCAGGCGGCTTCCCGCTTCGTAGACGTCCAGTTCGACACCGCCTTCATGGCACTGCGTGATTGCAACGACGCAGATGCCTTGCTGGTGGGCGCGTTCCAGGCTGGTCAGGAAAGCCGGGTCATCGCTGGGGCCGGTACCACTGCCGAAGCATTCGAGCACCAGCCCCTGGATGCCGCTGTCGATAACAGCGTTGAGTTGTGCTGCACCGATACCTGGAAATAACGGCAGGATGGCGACGCTGGCCGCGACTTTAGGCAGGCGATAATCCAGCTGTGCAGGATGCACAGCCGGTGTTTCGCCACTGTGGGCGCGGTTCAGCGCTGCGAACGGATGGCGACCGAAGCTGCGGATTTTTGCGCAACGGGTCGGTGCCAGCAGTTCACCGTGGAAGTACAAATGCACGCCTGAGTTCAGACCTTCGCCCAGCGCGACCAGTGAGCCGTTGACGTTTTCCCAGGCATCGCTGTCCGGGACGCCAGCAGGCAGCATTGAGCCGGTGAATAGCACTGGAGCATGGAGCCCCAGCAACTGGAAGCTCATGGCGGCGGCGCTGTACGCCAGCGTGTCAGTACCGTGAAGGATCAACACCGCGTCGCAACCGTGGACATCAACTGCGTCGATGACTGCTTCGCGCAGACGCAGCCAGTAGGCCGGTGTCATGTTGGCGCTGTCGATCAGCGGGGCCATCTCACGAAAGCGCCATTCAGGCACCACCAGATCAGGCAGTTCGGCCAGTTGCCCGGCCATGCGTGCCTCGAAGCCCGATGCAGGTGCCAGGCCATTGGCGCTGGCCTGCATGCCGATAGTGCCACCGGTATAAAGAACCATGACTCGCTGAGCGGGTTGTGGCTGTTCATGAGTCATGATTCTTCTCCGGTATGACTTTAGCTATCAGGCTTGGGTAGCAGGCTTTGCCGTGGCCTCGACCGGGTTGACCGGTGTGTGGTCAGGGTTGGCAGGCCATGCGTTGCGGTCCAGGTCCAGATCCGGGAACTGGCTCGAATCGAATACTGGAGTCTTGATGCCCGCCTTACGTTGCGCATCGTAGTCGCGCAGGATGCGCATGGCGACTTTGAACAACATTGCCAGGGCGATCAGGTTGACGAAGGCCAGCAACGTCATGGTGATGTCGGCGAAGGCGAATACGGTGTTCAGATCTACTACGGCACCCCAAAGGATCAGCACCAGCACGAAAATCCGATAGCCGACGATGGCTTTCTTGCTCTCGCCCACGAGGAAACGCAGGCTGTTTTCGCCCAGATAGTAGTTGTAAAGAATCGAGGTAAAGACAAACAGCGCCAGGGCGACACTGATGAAGATACGACCCCAGTCACCGACCACGGCTGCCAGCGAGTTCTGTGCCAGAACGATACCGTTGCCGCTGTAACCCACATCGTAGATGCCCGAGAGCAGAATCAGCAACGCGGTGCAGGTGCAGATCACGAAGGTGTCGAGGAACACGCTGAATGCCTGAACCACGCCCTGTGAGATCGGGTGCTCAACCTGCGCAACAGCGGCCACGTTTGGTGCACTGCCCAGGCCTGCTTCGTTAGCGAACACGCCGCGTTTCACGCCCATGACGATTGCGCTGCCGATCAGGCCGCCAAACACCGGGTCCAGACCAAATGCGCTTTTGACGATGGTCGCCAGCATGGCCGGAACGTGGTCAATCTGCAGGACGATGACGTAGATGGTCACCGCGATATAGATCAGGGTTTTCACGGGCACCAGAAGGTCGGAAATCGCCGCGATACGCTTGATACCGCCGACAAACGCCAGACCTAGCAGCACAACCAGGCAGATGCCGGTGGTCATGGTATCGATGCCGAAAGCGCCTTTGAGGGAGTCGGTTACTGCGTGGGATTGCAGACCGTTGAAGGCAAAACCGAAGGTCACCAGCAGCAACACTGCCATGACCATCCCCAACCAGCGCTTACCCAGACCATGCTGAATGTAATACGCCGGACCGCCACGGAACTGGCCTTCGGAGTCTTTGCGTTTGTAGAGCTGAGCGAGCGAACACTCGATGAAGCTGCTGGCCATGCCCACCAGTGCGGTGACCCACATCCAGAAAACCGCGCCTGGGCCGCCCAGTGTTACGGCGATACCGACACCGGCAATGTTGCCTGCGCCAACACGTCCGGCAAGGCTGAGCATCAATGCCTGAAAGGAACTGAGCTGGCCGGTGCTGTTGCGTAAACTATCCCTGAAAACAGCGAACATGTGGAAAAAGTGGCGAAACTGGACGAAACGCGAACGTATCGTGAAATAACCGCCGAGCCCTACGATCAGTACGATCAGCACTTTACCCGAAAGGAAGTCGTTGATGACTTCAAGCATTGGAGAATCCTCGCTGTTGTTTTTAGGGGCGCGCACTATACCGGTGCGCTCGTCTTGCGTCTGCAATACTTTTCCTTTCCAGTGCAGCGATACATCCATGTTGTTATTGGCAGTGAGCGTTTTGCAGGTAAAAAAAAGGGTCCGGAGAGAATGATCTCTGGACCCCCAAAAGGGGTGAGGAGTGTCTAGGTCCTCAACACCTGGTGAGCGTGTAGCTGTCGAGCATTTGCATCAGGCCTTCAATGGGACCAGACGCGGGGCAATCATGTTTTCCGGTCGCAGGATGTCGTCCAGCATGGCGTCGTCCAGCAAGCCTTCTTCGCGAACCAGTTCCAGTACGCCGCGCCCGGTTTCCAGCGCGATACGGGCGATACGGGTGGCGTTTTCATAACCGATGTAAGGGTTCAGTGCGGTGACCAGGCCAATGGAGTGCTCGACCAGTTCGCGGCAGCGGGCTTCGTTGGCGGTGATGCCGACGATGCAGTGCTCGCGCAGCATGTCCATGGCGCGTTGCAGCAGGCGAATCGAATCGAAAATCTTGTAGGCGATCAGCGGCTCCATCACGTTGAGCTGCAATTGACCGCCTTCGGCTGCCATGGTCAGTGCCAGGTCGTTGCCGATGATTTCGAAGGCAACCATGTTGACCGCTTCCGGGATGACCGGGTTGACCTTGCCGGGCATGATCGAGCTGCCTGGCTGACGCGCTGGCAGGTTGATTTCGTTGATGCCGGTGCGTGGGCCGCTGGACAGCAGGCGCAGGTCGTTGCAGATCTTCGACAGTTTGACGGCGGTACGCTTGAGCATGCCGGAGAACAGCACGAAGGCGCCCATGTCGGAAGTGGCTTCGATCAGGTCAGCCGCCGGAACCAGTGGTTGGCCGCTGATGATCGCCAGACGGTCAACGGCAAGCTTCTGGTAGCCCGGGTCGGCGTTGATGCCGGTACCGATGGCGGTTCCGCCCAGGTTCACCTCGGTCAGCAGTTCTGGTGCCAGGCTGCGAAGACGATTCAAGTCTTCGGTCAGTGTTGTGGCGAAGGCACGGAATTCCTGGCCGAGAGTCATCGGCACAGCGTCCTGCAGCTGGGTACGGCCCATTTTCAGTACGTGGTTGAATTCCTGGCCCTTGGCCGCGAATGCCTGAATCAGGCTGTCGAGGCTGGCCAGCAGAGCGTCGTGACCCAGCAGCAGGCCCAGACGAATAGCGGTCGGGTAGGCGTCGTTGGTCGATTGAGCCATGTTGACATCGTTATTCGGGTGCAGCTGTTTGTAATCGCCTTTCTCGAAGCCCATGGCTTCCAGAGCAATGTTGGCGATGACTTCGTTGGCATTCATGTTGGTTGAAGTGCCAGCGCCGCCTTGAATCATGTCCACCACGAAGTGCTCGTGGAAATCGCCGCGAATCAGACGTGCACAAGCTTCGCTGATCGCTGCATGCTTGGCCGCATTGAGGTGGCCCAACTGATGGTTCGCGTCAGCGGCTGCCTGTTTGACCATCGCCAGTCCGACTACCAGCTTCGGGTAGTGCGAAAGCGGAACGCCGGAAAGGTGAAAATTGTTCACCGCTCGCAACGTTTGAATACCGTAATACGCGTCAGCAGGGACTTCGAGAACACCAAGCAGGTCTTTTTCGGTGCGCGATGATGCAGGCGAGGACATGATAGAGATAATCTCAAGAGAGGCACGGACAAGGCCGGAACGCCGCTGATACTGGTCCTCTGGCATATTTTTGACCAATGCTGTTACATACTGGGCCATGCCGAAACGGCATAATGCAGATGTGACGCGATAGGTGTTACTGGCGTGTATATACATTTCCGGCGGTTAGCGGGGTCTTTGTGGGAGCGAATTTATTCGCGAATAGATGTCCCTGACACGTCTGTTTGTCTGACACACCGGCTTTCGCGAATGAATTCGCTCCCACAGGACCCATCCCAATTCAGATGGATAGGGTGCAGGTAAGAGGACAACATGAATCTGGAAAGCAAATGGCTGGAAGACTTCAGTGCGCTGGCCTCTACGCGCAGTTTTTCCCAGGCGGCAGAGAAGCGTTTTGTGACGCAACCCGCCTTCAGCCGGCGTATTCGCAGCCTTGAAGCGGCGCTGGGGCTGACGCTGGTCAATCGTTCGCGTACGCCCATCGAGCTGACGGCGGCTGGCCAGCTGTTTCTGGTCACGGCGCGTACCGTGGTCGAGCAACTGGGTGAAGTGTTGCGTCACTTGCACCATCTGGAAGGCGGGCAGGGCGAAGTCATGCAGGTTGCTGCGGCGCACTCCCTGGCGCTGGGCTTCTTCCCGCGCTGGATTGCTCAGTTGCGCAACGAAGGCCTGAACATCGCGACCCGGCTGGTCGCCACCAACGTTGGCGACGCTGTGCATGCCTTGCGTGAGGGCGGCTGTGACCTGATGCTGGCGTTCTACGATCCGGATGCCGCCCTGCAGATGGACCCGGAAATCTTCCCGTCGCTGCATCTTGCCCACACCGAAATGCTGCCGGTATGCGCCGCCGATGAGCATGGCGAGCCGCTGTTTGCTCTGGAGGACGGTGGCAGCGTGCCGCTTCTGGCTTACAGCGCCGGAGCTTTTCTGGGCCGTTCGGTGAATCTGTTACTGCGCCAGCGAAACCTGCGCTTTACCACGATCTACGAAACGGCCATGGCCGACAGTCTCAAGAGCATGGCACTGGAAGGTCTGGGCATCGCCTGGGTACCGAGGCTCAGCGTGCGTGCCGAATTGGCCCGCGGCGAACTGGTCGAGTGCGGTGGCCCGCAATGGCATATTCCACTGGAGATCCGCCTGTATCGCTGCGCCTTGGTACGCAAGGCCAGCGTGCGCTTGTTATGGCGCAAGCTTGAGAGCGCCGCGACCCCTGATGGAGCTTGACCCGCAGGTCAGTAAATACGGGGTTTGCAGGTCATAAACGGCTCACAGGACAGATGGTCACGAGGGGTGCTTCAAACGCTCTTCTTTGGGGTATACTGCGCGGCCTTTGGCCGGCTCGACCGGTCATTATTCGTACAGCAAGCCACGCCGGTCCTCCCGCGTGGCTTGTTTGTTTTTTGATGCGCCTGCGGGCGCCCGATGAGAGGCACGACGATGAGCGCACTGGTTGGCGTGATCATGGGCTCCAAGTCCGATTGGTCCACCCTTAGCCACACCGCCGATATGCTGGAAAAGCTCGGCATTCCGTACGAAGTGAAAGTGGTGTCTGCGCACCGCACTCCGGACTTGCTGTTCCAGTATGCCGAACAGGCTGAAGCACGCGGTATTGAAGTGATCATCGCCGGTGCTGGTGGCGCTGCTCACTTGCCGGGCATGTGTGCGGCCAAGACCCACCTCCCGGTACTGGGCGTTCCAGTCCAGTCCTCCATGCTGTCGGGCGTCGACTCGTTGCTGTCCATCGTGCAGATGCCTGCTGGTATTCCGGTTGCGACCCTGGCCATCGGCAAGGCCGGTGCGATCAACGCAGCGCTGCTCTCTGCCAGCATCCTGGGCGCCAAGCATCCACAATTCCACGCAGTGTTGAAGAAATTCCGCACTGAGCAGACAGACAGCGTTCTGGACAATCCAGACCCGCGCGACGCCTGAGGTTTTGCAATGAAGATTGGTGTAATCGGTGGCGGCCAGTTGGGCCGCATGTTGGCCTTGGCAGGAACCCCACTGGGGATGAACTTCGCCTTCCTGGACCCCGCGCCAGACGCGTGCGCAGCCGCATTGGGCGAACATCTGCGTGCCGATTACGGCGATCAGGATCATCTTCGTCAGCTGGCTGACGAAGTGGATCTGGTGACCTTCGAGTTCGAAAGCGTACCTGCTGAAACCGTGGCGTTCCTGTCGCAGTTCGTGCCGGTTTATCCGAGCGCCGAAGCCTTGCGCATTGCCCGTGATCGCTGGTTCGAAAAAAGCATGTTCAAGGACCTGGGCATTCCGACGCCTGAGTTCGCCGACATTCAGTCCCAGGCCGATCTGGATGCTGCTGTCGCCGCTATCGGCCTGCCTGCAGTGCTCAAGACGCGCACCCTGGGTTATGACGGCAAGGGCCAGAAAGTTCTGCGCACCTCAGCTGACGTCGAAGGTACTTTCGCGGAACTGGGCAGCGTTGCCTGTTTGCTGGAAGGTTTTGTACCGTTCACCGGTGAAGTCTCGCTGATCGCCGTGCGTGCTCGTGACGGGGAAACCCGTTTCTACCCGCTGGTGCACAACACCCACGACAACGGCATCCTACGTATCTCCATTGCCAGCACCGATCACCCGCTGCAGGCGTTGGCTGAAGATTACGCCGGTCGTGTGCTCAAGCAGCTCGATTATGTTGGCGTGCTGGCTTTCGAGTTCTTCGAAGTCGATGGCGGCCTGAAAGCCAACGAAATCGCGCCTCGTGTGCACAACTCAGGGCACTGGACCACCGAAGGTGCTGAGTGCAGCCAGTTCGAAAACCACCTGCGGGCGGTAGCGGGCTTGCCGCTGGGCTCAACGGCCAAGGTGGGGGAGAGCGCAATGCTCAACTTCATCGGTGAAGTGCCGGCTGTTGATAAAGTGACCGCTATTGATGATTGCCATCTGCATCATTACGGCAAAGCGTTCAAGGCGGGCCGTAAAGTGGGCCACGCCACCGTGCGCAGCGCTGATCGCGCAACGCTGGATCGCCAGGTGAAGCTGGTTGAGGCCCTGATCAAAAACTGATCAAGACGCCCTTGTAGGAGCTGCCGAAGGCTGCGAAAGCGGGGTGTCAGACATACCCCTTTCGCAGCCTTCGGCAGCTCCTACGGATTTTGTGCCTGTCTTATGCATTGAACCATTCCAACCCCGCACCTCTCTGATAGCGTGATGCCAATGGCTGACCAAGCTTTGGCATATCACTTATTTGAGAGGGAAAACGGCATGGGTATTATCGGAACCATCTTCATCGGCTTGATCGTTGGCCTGCTGGCGCGTTTCCTCAAGCCAGGCGACGACAGCATGGGTTGGATCATGACCATTCTGTTGGGCATCGGCGGTTCGCTGGCGGCCACGTATGGCGGTCAGGCGCTGGGCATCTATCAGGCAGGCGAAGGCGCAGGCTTCCTGGGTGCATTGGTTGGCGCAATCGTACTGTTGGTGATCTTCGGCCTGATCAAAAAGAAAAGCTGATGTTCAATGGCCCTCTGCGTTCCGGCACGCAGAGGGCTAGAATGCCGGGCAGTTTTTCAACTTCCCATACTTGCCGAGCCTGTCGATGCGTCGTCTCTTAGTTATCCCTCTGCTTCTGATCTGCGGCCTGGCCCGCGCTGAAATCCCTGAAACCGACTGGCTGGACCTGATGCCCAAGTCGGATCAGAAAGCCCTCGAAGCCATGCCTGAAATTGACCACAACTCCCCTGAAGCCCAAGGGACGTTTGACAGCAAAGGTGGTTTGAAGCAAAGCAAGGGTTTGCCTGCCGTCATGTACTCAGCCAAGACCGTACCGGCCATGAATGGCAAGGAAGTGCGTCTTGGAGGTTATCCAGTACCGCTTGAAACGGATGCCAAGGGCCACAGCACGCTGTTTTTCCTTGTTCCGTATCCTGGCGCCTGTATCCACGTGCCACCGCCACCGCCCAACCAGCTTGTGTTGGTGCGTTACCCCAAAGGCCTGAAGATCGAAGACATCTACACGCCGCTGTGGGTGGTTGGCAAACTGAAGGTTGAAAAGGTCAGCAACGATCTGGCTGATGCGGCTTATGCAATGGATGCAGAGAAAGCGCGAGTGGTGGTTGAGGCGGATTTGTAGGGCTTACGCAGGCCGGTAGGAGCGCGCTTGCCCGCGATGAGCGATGACGCGGTTTGTCAGACAGACCGAGTTATCGTTCATCGCGGGCAAGCGCGCTCCTACAGAAATCAGGCTTCCGACAAAGACTCAGCCCAGATACTCACATCCAGCACATGCATCTGCTCCGGCTCCAGCGTCACGATATCGTCCAGCACGTTGGCTGTTTCGACGCATACCATGCCCTGCCAGCCATCAGCGGCCATATCGTTGAAGGTTTTGGTTTTCTCGATCCACGGATTCCACACGATGGCTGACTTGGAGCCGTTGGTGCAGATATGGATTTTGCGCTGCCATGTCGGATCGACAATGCTCAGCATGTCCGGGGTGTTGAGGTAAATGCGGTCGGTCTCGCCTGCGAATTTCACATCGCCGGACTGCTTGCGCTCTTCCCAGTTTTCCAGAGTTTCGATGTAACGCACGCCATCGAGGCCTTTGATGCTGATTTCGCGTACATCGCTGACGGCGAAGTAGGTGTGCAGCGCTTGGCTGAAACTCACGGTTTCAGTACCGGAGTTGTAGCTCACTAGGCTGACATTCAGTGCTTCGTCCAGACGAATGCTCAGTTTCAGACCCACGTTATGCGGCCAGCCTGGCAGCTTGCCTTCCGTCTTGGGCTGGATGAAATCGACGATCAACGCGTCGTCATCTTCGGCCATCCCCATCAATTCCCAGTCAATGGCGCGTACTTCGCCATGAGCCTTGGCGGGCTCGTCGCTCACGCGCATGGCCTGAACACTTTCCGGGTTACGCTGAAGATTGCCGAACCATGGCCAGCACACAGGCATGCCGCCGCGAATCGGAGTGCCTTTTTTGAAGGCGGCTTGATCATTGGACCAGATCAGCGGCTGCTGCCCGGCCAGCTTGTAACTGACGATATGCGCACCTTGCTGGGCGACAACGAGTTCAGCTTCACCGTGGCTGATTCTCCAGCAGTTAAGCTCATCGATGGTGACGGATTCGACCTGGGGCGTTGGCATATAAAGAACTCTCAAACAAAGACTAAGACAAAATGGACCATGTCCAGGTCGATGAGTTTACCTTTCTCCAGCCAGCCTTACCTTCTTTGGAGTGTGATTCACTGTAGGAGCTGCCGAACGCTGCGAATCGCGGTGTTTCAGGAATAGGCCTTTCGCAGCCTTCGGCAGCTCCTGCAATTACAAATACCCAGCCTTATCGCCGCGCTGGAACCGACCGGGTGCGCCCGCTGCCATCTATAGCCACAAACACAAACACCGCTTCGGTCACTTTGCGCCATTCGCTGGACAGCGGGTCATCGCTCCAGACTTCAACCATCATCTGGATGGAGCTGCGGCCAATTTCCAGTGCCTGGGTATAGAAGGACAGCTGCGCGCCCACTGCCACCGGAACCAGAAACGCCATGCGATCAATGGCCACTGTGGCAACCCGCCCGCCCGCGATCTTGCTGGCCATTGCGGTGCCTGCCAGATCCATCTGGGATACCAGCCAGCCGCCGAAAATATCGCCGAAGCCGTTGGTTTCGCGGGGTAGTGCGGTGATTTGCAAAGCGAGATCGCCTTGCGGGATTGGATCTTCTTGTTCGAACTCGATCATGCCTAGGGTGCCTCTGACCCATGACTCTTAGTATTGTTGCCGCGGTTGGCAGGCGCTATTCAAAACCATTTGCGTGAACATAAAGCGTTCAGCGCAGGTGGAACACCTGAAGGGGAAACTCTGCGAAAGCGGCTGAATGGCAGCTGATTTCGCACAGCACCCCCGACTGACTGAGGCTTGTGCGCTACATTCCGACACACAACCGACAGTAATCCGACGGTCTGCGAGTATATCGGGCGATGCGTCATGAAACGACCATCGAGTACTGATTTCGACGATATACGCATCAGGCTGTGTGCTTTTTGAAACAATTTGCTATCGTGCCGGACCCGACAAGGCGGCATGACTGCCTGTGTCACGCAATTTTGGTGCCTATCCGCACAGTTGCTCCGGACAATCGCAGTTGCAGGCCACCCCGCCGTAACCTGCTTTACTGTCGCTAACCCTATTCAAGAGAAGCCTCCTTAGAGAAGTATTGTTCATGTCAACTGTGCCTTCGAGTACCGCGCAGCCTTCGCGCCCGCTGACCCGCAACGACTACAAGACCTTGTCGCTGTCCGCGTTGGGCGGCGCGCTGGAGTTCTACGACTTCATCATTTTCGTGTTCTTCGCTGCTGTGGTCGGCAAACTATTTTTCCCGGCGGATATGCCGGAATGGCTACGCATGATGCAGACCTTCGGGATTTTCGCCGCAGGATATCTGGCGCGTCCTCTGGGCGGCATCATCATGGCGCACTTCGGCGACCTGCTGGGGCGCAAGAAAATGTTCACCCTGAGCATTTTCATGATGGCGGTGCCGACGCTGATCATGGGCCTGCTGCCGACATATGCCCAGATCGGCATGTGGGCGCCGATTCTGCTTCTGCTAATGCGCGTCATACAGGGCGCAGCCATTGGCGGTGAAGTGCCGGGCGCCTGGGTGTTCGTTTCAGAGCACGTTCCTGCGCGTCATATCGGTTATGCCTGTGGCACGCTGACCTGTGGTCTGACGGCCGGCATTCTGCTGGGCTCCCTGATGGCGACCCTCATCAACAGCATCTACACCCCGATTGAAGTGTCCGACTATGCATGGCGTATCCCGTTTCTGGTAGGCGGTGTGTTCGGCCTGTTGTCGGTGTATCTGCGCCGTTGGTTGCATGAAACGCCAGTGTTCGCCGAGCTGCAGTTGCGCAAAGCGCTGGCCGAAGAAGTACCACTCAAGTCAGTACTGCGTGATCACCGCGGTGCAGTTGCTATCTCGATGCTGCTGACCTGGTTGCTGTCGGCGGGGATCATCGTGGTCATTCTGATGACCCCGACCATCCTGCAGGGCGCGACCTTCGGCTTCCCGGCTGCTGTGGCGCTGAAGGCCAATAGCCTGGCGATCGTTTTCCTGAGTCTGGGCTGCATCGCTTCGGGCGCACTGGCCGACCGCATTGGTGCTGGCCGTGTGTTCCTGTTTGGCAGCCTGGGCCTGTTGATCTGCTCATGGACCATGTACCACACGCTGGCGGCCAATCCTGATTGGCTGTTCCCGATGTATGCAGTGACCGGCCTGTTCGTTGGTGTCATCGGCGCAGTGCCGTACGTGATGGTCAAGGCATTCCCGGCCGTGGTGCGTTTCTCGGGATTGTCGTTCTCATACAACCTGGCTTACGCGATTTTTGGCGGCCTGACGCCGATGGTCGTGACGCTCATGCTCAAATCCAGCCCTATGGCACCCGCCTGGTATGTTGCGATTCTGTGTGTGCTGGGCATGCTGATTGGCTGCTACCTGATCGCTAAAAAGCGCTGATAGTTCGAGTCTGAAGACTTCCGTTTCATGCCGCGTGGTACTCAAGGCCGCCATTCCTTAACAGGGTGGCGGCCTTTCATTTAATTGTCACAATTAAGTCATAGAGTCGTCACGCGTCAGGCCAATACTCGGGCCAACGGACCTGTTTCTTCACCTCGCTCGGAGCAAGGTATGACTTTTAAACGTTTGATCACCGCACTCACTTTCGTTGCCGCTGGCGTCGCTACTGCCAATGCGGTTGCTGCTGTTGATCCGGCGATCAAACCGTACGTAAAGACGTCGGGTGTTTCGGGCAACTTGTCCAGCGTGGGCTCCGATACCCTGGCGAACCTCATGACGCTGTGGGCTGAGGCGTACAAGAAAGAATACCCGAGCGTGAACATTCAGATTCAGGCAGCCGGTTCCTCTACTGCGCCACCGGCACTGACCGAAGGCACCGCCAACCTGGGCCCGATGAGCCGCAAGATGAAAGACGGCGAGTTGTCGGCGTTCGAACAGAAATACGGTTACAAGCCAACGGCAATCCCGGTTGCGGTGGATGCGCTGGCAGTGTTTGTACACAAGGACAA
Source organism: Pseudomonas syringae group sp. J309-1 (assembly GCF_032582135.1). Taxonomy (NCBI): domain Bacteria; kingdom Pseudomonadati; phylum Pseudomonadota; class Gammaproteobacteria; order Pseudomonadales; family Pseudomonadaceae; genus Pseudomonas; species Pseudomonas syringae group sp. J309-1. Next base: position 38,599 of record NZ_JAWHNU010000023.1, read on the forward strand.
CCCGATCAAGGGGCTGACCATGGCGCAAGTGGATGCGATCTTCTCGGTCACTCGCCTTTGCGGTGCCAAGGCAGACGCCAAGACCTGGGGTGATGTGGGTATAACCGGCGACCTAGCAAACAAACCTATTCAGCTGTTTGGTCGTAATTCGGTGTCCGGCACCTATGGTTACTTCAAGGAAGAAGCACTGTGCAAAGGCGACTTCAAGGCTAACGTGAACGAACAGCCGGGTTCGGCTTCGGTTGTCAGCTCCATCAGCAGCTCGCTCAATGGCATCGGTTACTCGGGCATTGGTTATAAAACGTCCAGCGTGCGTACCGTCCCTCTAGCCAAAAAAGAAGGTGGCGAGTTCGTTGAAGACAACGAGGCCAACGCCTTGAACGGCACTTATCCGCTGTCGCGCTTCCTGTATGTGTACGTCAACAAGGCTCCGAACAAACCGCTGGCCCCACTGGAAGCAGAGTTCATCAAGCTGGTGTTGTCGAAGCAGGGGCAGGAAGTGGTCATGAAAGACGGCTACATTCCGCTGCCGCCGAGAGTGGTAAGCAAGGCTCTGACCGATCTGGGCCTGCAGGAAGCAGCCGCAAAATAATCCGGGTTGCGGTGGGATCTGTTCTAATCAGGCCCACCGTTAACTGAACAGTTCGCTGCCATGATCCTAGGTGGCGGGCTTTTTTGCGTCACCCCGCTGTAATGTTTTTGTCATACAGGGCGACTAGGGTGTGCGCATGAATGATCTGGCCAATTCATCAATGAATCAGAATTCACCTGCCAAGCGCATTGATTTCAATACGCCTGAGCTGCAACGCAGGCGCCGCATACGCGCTTTCAAGGACCGCCTGACCCGTTGGTATGTCGCCATTGGCGGCCTCGCCGTGCTCGCGGCTATCACCTTGATCTTCTTTTACCTGGCTTATGTGGTTGCGCCTTTGTTTCAGGGCGCAAGCCTGAGCAAGGAAGACGCTCTGAAGCCTGCCTGGCTGAACGACGCCGGCAAGTCGCTAATGCTGACTGTCGAAGAGCAGAACCAGGTCGGAATGCGTATTTCCGACAAGGGCGAAGCCGTGTTTTTCGGCATCGCGGACGGTGCAGAAATCAAGCGGGTCAGCCTGCCGTTGCCTGCTGGCGTGAGCGTGGCTTCGCTTGGTCAGGATCAGCCGGGTACGCCGCTGATTGCGTTGGGCTTGTCCAATGGTCAAGTCTTGGCGTTCAGGCACAGCTACCTGATCACCTACCCGAACAACCATAAAACCATCACGCCGACCATCACCTGGCCTTATGGCGAAGCACCGCTGGTGCTGGATGAAGGGGGGCAGGCGGTTGAGCATGTGAGCATCAATGCCAATGGCGAGAAGCTCCTGATCGCAGGCACCACCGGCAAGCAATTGCATGTTTTGTCGCTGGCCAAAGAAGAAAACATGATGACCGGCGAGGTCACCAGCGAGCAAACTCGTATCGAGTTGCCGCAGATGTCCGAGGCTGTGAAAGCCATCTATATCGATCCACGCCAGCAATGGCTGTATGTGATCAACGGTCGTGCGCAGGCTGACGTGTTCAGTCTGCGTGATCGCACGCTCAACGGCCGCTACAAACTGCTTGAAGACGGCAATGCCGAGATCACGGCCAGCACCCAGCTGGTGGGCGGCATTTCGTTGATCATCGGTAACTCAAAAGGCGGCATGGCCCAATGGTTTATGGCCCGTGACGTCGATGGCGAACAGCGCTTCATGCACATTCGCGACTTCAAGATGGGTACGGCGCCGATTACCCAGATCACTGCTGAGCAACGGCGCAAGGGCTTTATCGCACTGGACGCTTCGGGTCAGCTCGGCGTTTTCCATAGCACTGCGCATCGCACGTTGGTGGTCGAAAAAGTTGCTGACGGTTCGGGTATCTTTGCCCTGTCACCGCGTGCGGATCAGATTCTGGTAGAGCAGGGCGGTGCGTTGCGGCCGATGAGCTTGAAGAATCCGCATCCGGAAGTGTCCTGGAGCGCATTGTGGGGCAAGGTCTGGTACGAGAATTACGATGCACCTCAATACGTTTGGCAGTCCACCGCCTCCAATAGCGATTTCGAGCCCAAGCTGAGCCTGGCACCGCTGACGTATGGCACGCTCAAGGCTGCGTTTTACGCCATGCTGCTGGCTGCGCCTCTGGCGGTTGCCGCTGCGATCTATACCGCTTACTTCATGGCTCCCGGGATGCGCCGCAAGGTCAAACCGGTAATCGAGCTGATGGAAGCCATGCCGACGGTGATCCTCGGCTTCTTCGCAGGGCTGTTTCTGGCGCCCTATCTGGAAGGTCATTTACCGGGTGTGTTCAGCCTGATGCTGCTGACGCCCGTTGGCATTCTGCTCGCCGGTTTCACCTGGAGCCGGTTGCCTGACTCGATTCGCCTGCGGGTTCCCGATGGTTGGGAAAGCGCGATCCTGTTGCCAGTGGTTCTGCTGGTAGGCTGGTTTTCACTGAGCATGAGCCCGCACCTGGAGAACTGGTTCTTCGGCGGTGACATGCGCATGTGGATCTCCCACGATTTGGGCATTACCTACGACCAGCGCAATGCGTTGGTGGTCGGCATTGCCATGGGCTTCGCCGTTATTCCGAATATTTACTCGATTGCCGAGGATGCGGTGTTCAGTGTGCCTCGCGGTTTGACGCTGGGTTCGCTGGCACTCGGCGCTACGCCGTGGCAGACCCTGACCCGCGTGGTCATCCTTACCGCAAGCCCGGGGATTTTCTCGGCACTGATGATCGGCATGGGTCGTGCGGTGGGCGAAACGATGATCGTGCTCATGGCCACCGGCAATACGCCGATCATGGACATGAACCTGTTTGAGGGGATGCGCACTCTGGCGGCCAACGTGGCTGTGGAGATGCCTGAGTCGGAAGTGGGTGGCAGTCATTATCGAGTGTTGTTCCTCGCAGCCCTGGTGCTGTTGATGTTCACCTTTGTGATGAACACCCTCGCAGAGCTGATCCGTCAGCGCCTGCGCAAGCAATACTCGTCTCTCTAAGGAAGGTAGAAGTTCGTGAAACAGAACTCCCTCAAGAGTTGGATTAAAACCGGCGCCCCTGGCGTCTGGATGAGTGCGGGCGCGGTATCCATTGCGGTCATCATGACACTGGGCTTGTTGTCGGTGATTGCCGTGCGCGGTCTGGGGCATTTCTGGCCGGCCGATCTGATGTACGCGCAATACGATGTGCCCAATCAAGAGAAACACGTTCTGATCGGCGAAGTCGTCGAGCAAGAGCAAGTCCCTCGCGCCCGCCTCAAAGGCGCGGGTTTGCCGGTACCGGAAGATGGCCCGGAGTTCATGACCCGTGAGCTGGTCAAGGTCGGCAATCGTGACGTCAACCCCAGCGATTTCACCTGGGTCGTGGGCGAGTGGATATCCAACCAAAGCCTGCCGCCCGAGCTGATGACGATTGAACGTCGCGAATGGGGCAATTTTTACGGTTATCTGGTCAACGTCAAAGAAGGCGGCAAGGTCGTCGCTGAAGGCGAAGCGGCCTGGCCGACGCTACAAGAACGTATCAAGCGTGTCGAAGGTCTGGCTCGCGAGCTCTATCAGCTTGAAAAGAAAGACGTCGGGGCGATCAACCACGGTATCGAACGGTTGCGTCTACAGGCCCGCAAACTGGAGCTGGATGGCAAGCTTGATGCGCAGGCTCAAGCCGACATGGCCAGCGAACGTGCCGAACTGGACAGTCGCTACACCGTTATCGAAGAGCGTCTGACCTCGCTGCACGAGGCGTTTGATCGCGACAGCCTTACGGCGCGCGACGCCAACGGCAAAGAAGTCGAAATCAGCCTGGGCAAAGTCGTCCACGCTTACCAGCCCAACGGCATGGGCACGCTCACCAAAGTCGGGTTCTATTTCAAGAAGCTGTGGGAATTCCTCAGTGAAGACCCGCGGGAAGCCAACACCGAAGGCGGGATTTTCCCGGCAATTTTCGGCACGGTGATGATGACCCTGATCATGGCGGTGATCGTCACGCCATTTGGTGTACTGGCAGCGGTTTACCTGCGTGAGTACGCCAGACAAGGCCCGGTCACGCGCTTGATTCGTATCGCAGTGAACAACCTCGCGGGCGTTCCGGCTATTGTTTACGGTGTGTTCGGTTTGGGCTTCTTTGTCTATGTACTGGGCGGATCTCTGGATCAGCTGTTCTTCCCCGAAGCCTTGCCTGCTCCGACGTTTGGTACGCCTGGCCTGCTCTGGGCGTCGCTGACGCTGGCATTGCTGGCCGTGCCAGTGGTGATCGTCGCGACTGAAGAAGGTCTGGCGCGTATCCCGCGCACCATCCGCGAAGGCTCGCTGGCGTTGGGTGCGACAAAGTCTGAGACGCTGTGGAAGATTGTTCTGCCCATGGCGAGCCCGGCCATGATGACCGGCCTGATTCTGGCGGTGGCGCGTGCAGCGGGTGAGGTTGCGCCGCTGATGTTGGTGGGCGTGGTCAAACTGGCTCCGTCGCTGCCGGTGGATGGCAACTACCCTTACCTGCATCTGGATCAGAAGATCATGCACCTGGGGTTCCATATTTACGACGTGGGCTTCCAGAGCCCTAACGTCGAGGCGGCGCGACCATTGGTTTACGCCACGGCGCTGTTGCTGGTGTTAGTGATTGCCTTGCTTAACCTGTCGGCGGTGGCTATTCGTAACCACCTGCGCGAGAAATACAAAGCGCTGGACAGTTGATTGAATGATTAGAGATCGCCCAACAATTGGCCTGTAGCAGCTCACGAGTAACGCGAGGCAGCGATAGCGATTTGTCTGACACACCGCTTCGCGGCCGTCGTTACCTCCGACAGCTCCTACAGACCCGATCAATCAGACGGTTGTATTTTGTTTGAGAAGGGCGATTCAACAGAATGGTTAGCGTAGGGAGCAATTCCATGCAGCATGAAAACCCGGCACGAGGCATCAATATGTCGGCCCTGGGGCGCAACAAGTCCGGCCTGCATCTGGCCGACGAAACCGTGGCTATCGAAGTGCCGGGTCTGAACCTGTTTTATGGTGACAAGCAGGCGCTGTTCGATGTCAGCCTGAATATTCCGAAGCAGCGTGTGACGGCCTTCATTGGTCCGTCCGGCTGCGGCAAGTCGACATTGTTGCGTACGTTCAACCGCATGAACGACCTGGTCGATGGTTGCAGCGTAAAAGGCGCAATCAATTTGTACGGCCACGATATCTACACCAAAGGTGAAGACGTCGCCGAATTGCGCCGTCGTGTCGGCATGGTGTTTCAGAAGCCCAACCCGTTCCCCAAGACCATCTACGAAAACGTGGTGTATGGCTTGCGGATCCAGGGCATCAACAAAAAGCGCGTACTCGATGAAGCTGTCGAGTGGGCACTCAAGGCCGCAGCGTTGTGGGACGAGGTCAAAGACCGTCTGCATGAGTCAGCGCTGGGGCTTTCCGGCGGTCAGCAGCAACGTCTGGTGATCGCCCGGACCATCGCCGTGGAGCCGGAAGTCCTGCTGCTCGACGAACCCTGTTCAGCGCTCGATCCAATTTCGACGTTGAAAGTTGAAGAGCTGATCTACGAACTGAAATCCAAATACACCATTGTGATCGTTACTCACAACATGCAGCAGGCGGCACGGGTTTCGGATTACACCGCGTTTATGTACATGGGCAAACTGGTCGAGTTCGGTGACACGGACACGATGTTCACCAACCCGGCTAAAAAACAGACTGAAGATTACATCACCGGTCGTTACGGCTAGGTCCTGCTCAAACCCTGAAGCACCGCTGCGTTTTCGCACTTAACCGGACGTTCCAAGGACACCAAGCATGATTCATAAAGACAGCCTCACGCATCACATCTCCCAACAGTTCAACGCTGAGCTTGAAGAAGTACGCAGCCATCTGCTCGAGATGGGCGGTTTGGTCGAGAAGCAGGTCAACGATGCCGTGACTGCCTTGATCGAAGCGGACTCCGGTCTGGCCCAGCGCGTTCGTGAAGTCGACGACCGCATCAACCAGATGGAGCGCAACATCGATGAAGAATGCCTGCGCATACTGGCGCGTCGTCAGCCGGCGGCTTCCGACCTGCGTTTGATCATCAGCATTTCCAAGTCGGTGATCGACCTGGAACGCATCGGTGATGAATCGACCAAGATCGCTCGTCGTGCCATTCAGTTGTGCGAGGAAGGCGAATCGCCGCGTGGTTACGTCGAAGTGCGTCATATCGGCGATCAGGTGCGCAACATGGTTCGCGATGCTCTGGATTCGTTTGCCCGCTTCGACGCCGAGCTGGCGTTGTCCGTGGCGCAGTACGACAAAATCATCGACCGCGAATACAAGACGGCCCTGCGCGAGCTGGCGACCTACATGATGGAGGATCCGCGTTCGATCTCCCGCGTACTCAATGTGATCTGGGTCCTGCGTTCGCTGGAACGTATCGGCGACCACGCGCGGAATATTTCCGAGCTGGTCATCTACCTGGTGCGCGGAACCGACGTGCGGCACATGGGCCTCAAGCGCATGAAAGAAGAGGTGCACGGGATCACTAGCGAAAGCGCTAATGTTCCGGACAAATCTGACGATAAGTAAGATTGCCTGCGAAAAAACGCCCAGCTCGCAGCTGGGCGTTTTTGTTCTCGGGTTTAAGAACTTCCAGCCGCCCGCGAATTAAATGTCCTGGCGCCGTCAAACAGGTTGGCCTTTGGCCATCAGCCAGCGCTATGCTTGCCGAAATATAGGGTGTGTTCAGCATCAACGCGGTTCGCCAGCAGTGGCGACACACCCGCAGGAGCGTCGATGAGTAAGATCAGTGTTTTGATTGTGGATGACGCGACTTTCATTCGCGATTTGGTTAAGAAAGGTCTGCGCAATTATTTTCCCGGTATTCACACCGAGGACGCCGTCAACGGTCGCAAGGCTCAGGTCACCCTGAACCGCGAAGAGTTCGACCTGATCCTGTGCGACTGGGAAATGCCGGAGATGTCTGGCCTTGAGCTGCTGACCTGGTGCCGCGAACAGGACAATTACCTGAAAACCGTTCCTTTCATCATGGTCACCAGCCGTGGTGACAAAGAGAACGTGGTTCAGGCGATTCAGGCCGGGGTGACCGATTTTGTCGGCAAACCCTTCACCAACGAACAACTGCTGACCAAGGTCAAGAAAGCCCTGGCTAAAGTCGGCAAGCTCGAAGCCGTGATGTCCACCGCGCCGTCGCGCATGAACTCACCGCTCAATGACTCGCTCAGCGCGCTGACTGGCGGCAAGGCTGAGGTCGTTCGTCCTGCGGCCAGCCCGGCAGTGACGTCTGCACCTGGTTTTGGCGGCGGTCTTGCCAAGGCCCCACCGGTACCGCAGCAAATAGCAGCAAAAGAGCCGGCAGGGCGTGGTCAGGGCCAATTGCGCCTGCCCAGCGGTAATCACAGCAGTGTGATCAAGGCGCTGACCCTCAAGGAAGCGTTGCTGGTGGTCCGCCGTAGCGAAAGCCTGCCACAGATCCTTGAGCAGGCTGTGCTCGATCTGGAGCAAGGCGAGAGCAACGAAGTGGCGCGGCTCAACGGTTATCTGCACGCCATCGTGGCCTTCGAGCAGAAGCCCGACAGCGAGTGGCTGCAAGTGACCTTCCGCTTCACCGATCAGGATGCCCAGAAACTGGATTACATTTCCCGTCTGATCGCCCGCGGTACTGCACAGAAGCACTTCTCGCCGGGTGCTTGATTGCCTGTGATCCTGTAGGAGTGAGCTCATTCGGGAAAGAGGTGTGTCAGTCAGTGATGCTTTACTGGACTGGCCTCTTCGCGAATGAATTCGCTCCCACTGGATATCGTTACCAGCTTGAGGTGACGCTCACGCGCATCTGGCGCGATTTCCTTGACGTCCACTCTATTGCCGTTTGATACAGCTGAGTCCTCATTTGCAGGAATCGCTGTTAGGCTTGCCTCATCTTCTTTACAACCCAGACCCATCCCATGCTTGAGCGCTTACTCATCCTGTGTGCTCTGTTGCTGGCTGCGCAATCGGCCGGGGCGGTGACGATCTATAAATTCACCGATGCCAACGGCGTGGTCTCGTTTACCGACCGCCCCACACCGGGTGCCGCCGTGGTGGTGTTCAAGGATCGGATGGTCGAGCACATCGAGCGTCAGGTGCACCTGAGCACCAAGCGAGACAAAGGCGTGGATAGCCTCTATGTCCGCAACGATCTGTATGCGCCGGTTGAGGTCGAGCTGAAAATCAGCGGCGGGAAGAACGTTCTTGGCGTCGCCGACCAGACCATTCGTCGCACGATACCTGCGCGTGGCAATGAGCGGGTCACGGTCCTGAGTCCCAAAGTCGTCGGCAAGCCGATGAGCTACAAAACCAGCCTGCGCTCAATCGTGGGTGATCCGCAGCGCACGAGTCTGGCGTATCGCTATCCATTGCCGTGGGTGGGCGGGCCGTTTCGCTTGAGTCAGGGGCCTAACGGCAAATACAGCCATTTCGGAGCCAAAGGCCGCTACGCCATGGACATCGCCATGCCCGAAGGCACGCCAATCATTGCGGCACGAGGTGGTGTGGTCGTCAAAATCGAAAACGACCAGACCGGCAAAGGCTCAAACCCTTCCGGCAACTTTGTGCGAATCCTGCATGACGACGGCACCATGGGCGTTTACCTGCACCTGATGCGTGGCTCGGTCAGCGTCAAGGAGGGACAGCACGTCATCGTAGGCAGCGCATTGGCGCGCTCCGGCAACACCGGCAACAGCAGCGGACCGCACCTGCACTTCGTCGTCCAGCGCAACGTGGGCCTGGCGCTGGAGTCCATCCCCTACGAGTTTGCACAGCCGGTGCAAAGCCTGCCTAATTTTGCGGTGGGTGGGAATTGAGAGAACGATCAGCAGCAAACGTTGACCTGTAGGAGCTCACGAGCAGCGCGAGGCAGCGATGGCGGTGAATCAGACAGGACGCCATCGCTGTCTCGCGGTGCTCGTGAGCTCCTTGTATCTACAGAAAACATTCTAAATCAGGGATCACTTTGGCTAACACGATTTTAGGCCTACAGTTCCTCAGAACGAATCAGCGTAGGATTTTTCCGATTTTTCGGATGGTCGAGACAGCTTCCTGTGACAGGTCTAAGCTCTGAACGGTCCCAACCGGAGTTACTCGTGAGCGCCCTACTTTCACCAGTCGTTTCAGAGTTCGAAACCCAAGAGCAAGCCGACAGCTATGATGTCTGGTTCCGTGAAAAGGTACAGCGGTCGCTGGATAGTCCGGGAACCGGCGTACCCCATGATGAAGTGATGGCGAGAATGGACGCGATCATTGAAGCATCTGAACGTAAGCAGTGTCCCTGACACAGCGCTGTCGCGCAGCACACGGGTTACCGGTAGGAGCCAACTTGTTGGCGAGACGTCGGGCCTGCATAGCCAGAAAAAGCTGCCTCGCCAATAAGCTGGCTCTACAGGGCTGTATCAATCCTCAGACTGATACAGCCTCAATCAATCTTGACCACCTTGGCCAACACGATTTTCGGACCTTTCATCTTTTTGATGATGATCCGCAGCCCTTCGAACTCCATGACTTCCTCGACTTCCGGTACCCGTTTGAGGGTTTCGTAGATCAGGCCTGCCAAGGTTTCGGCTTCCACGTGGTCCAGATCAATGCCGAGCAGGCGTTCGACCTTGAACAGTGGAGTATCGCCGCGCACCAGCAGTTTGCCCGGCTGATAAGCGAGGATGCCGCGTTCGACCTTGCGGTGTTCGTCCTGAATGTCGCCGACCAGCACTTCGAGCACGTCTTCCATGGTCAGGTAGCCGATGATCTTGCCGTCGGCTTCTTCCACCAGCGCAAAGTGCGCGCCGCCCTGGCGGAACTGCTCAAGCAGGCGCGACAGCGGCATGTGCTTGGACACTCGCTCAAGCGGACGCGTCAGTTCGGCCAGATTGAAGGATTCCGGGATGTGGTCCAGCGCCGCCAGTTCCAGCAGCAAATCTTTGATGTGCAACAGACCGACAAACTCGCCACGATCAGCGTCGTATACCGGATAGCGGCTGAACTTGTGACGGCGGAACAGCGCGAGAATTTCTTTGAGCGGCGCGTTGAAATCAAGCGTCACCAGGTCTTCCCGGGAGTTGGCCCAGTCGACCACTTCCAGTTCGCCCATCTCCACGGCGGACGCGAGTACTCGCATACCCTGATCGCTAGGATCCTGGCCACGGCTGGAGTGCAGAATCAGTTTCAGCTCTTCACGACTGTAGCTGTGTTCGTGATGCGGACCAGGCTCGCCTTGGCCTGCAATGCGCAGAATCGCGTTGGCGCTGGCGTTCAGCAGGTAAATGGCCGGGTACATCGCCCAGTAGAACAGGTACAGCGGCACCGCCGTCCACAGCGACAACAGTTCCGGTTTGCGGATCGCCCAGGACTTGGGGGCCAGCTCGCCGATCACGATGTGCAAGTAGGAGATGATGAAGAAGGCGGTAAAGAACGACACGCCCTTGATCACTTCCGGCGAGTCCACGCCCATGGCTGCCAGCAGCGGCTCCAGCAAGTGCGCGAACGCTGGCTCACCGACCCAGCCCAACCCCAGCGAGGCCAGGGTAATACCCAGCTGGCAAGCGGAGAGATAAGCGTCAAGCTGACTGTGAACAGTGCGCAGGATGTGTCCGCGCCAGCCGTTTTTTTCTGCAATGGCTTCAACCTTGGTTGAGCGCAGCTTGACCATGGCGAACTCTGCCGCAACGAAAAAGCCGTTGAGCAGGACCAGAACCATTGCGAAGAGAATCATGCCGAAGTCGGCGAACAGTGAAGCGAGGTTAAAACCAGGGGAAGGGTCCATGATGGAGTTTTACGGGTTCCGTTTTAGCGAGAGAGGTTATTGCTGCACCGATATTGGGTGCACAAGAGCCGCAATGTAGCGGCTCAATGCCTGCTTGCCTAGTGGCGGAGGTGTCGCAGGCTAGGCTTGGGCCAGCTGGATCGGTGGAAAATGGCAGGTAAACACGCTGCCTTTGCCCGGCACGCTGTTGATTTCCAGTGTTCCCCGATGGCGCAACAGCACATGTTTGACGATGGCCAGGCCCAATCCCGTTCCGCCGGTATTGGAGGCGCGGCTGGAGTCCACTCGGTAGAAGCGCTCGGTCAGGCGAGGCAAATGCTTGGTTTCGATACCGATCCCTGAATCCTGCACGCTGAGGTGCGCGCCGCGCTCATCGGCCCACCAGCGAATCTGGATTTTGCCTTCGGCGGGGGTGTACTTCACGGCGTTGAAAATCAGGTTGGAAAACGCGCTGCGCAGTTCGGTATCGCTGCCCTTTAGTAGCGTATCGGTTTCGATATTCAGGTCGATCTGCTGATTCTTGTTGCCAGACAACGCCTGCGCATCACTGGTGATGGTCTTGAGTAATGTACTGACGACGATCGGGTGATTATCCGACGGATAGTCTGTCGCTTCGAGCTTGGCCAGCAGCAACAGGTCGTTGAGCAGCGTCTGCATGCGCCCGCCTTGCTGATGCATTTGCTGCAAGGCGCGCACCCAGCGCGGGTTCACTTCTTCGACGTTATCCAGCAAGGTTTCCAGATAACCGAAGATTACCGTCAGCGGCGTGCGCAGTTCGTGGGACACGTTGGCGACGAAATCCTTGCGCATCTGTTCCAGCTGATGAATACGCGTGACGTCGCGCACCAGCATCAGGTGCTCGTTGTTGCCGTAGCGGGTGATGAGCAGCTGAATGCGCAACCGGTCATTGGTCGGCGAGGGGATTTCCAGCGGTTCGGCAAAGCTGTCCTGCTCGAAGTACTCCTTGAAACGCGGGTGACGCACCAGATTGGTCACTGGCTGGCCGCTGTCTTGCGGGGTTTTTAGGCCCATCAGGGTTTCAGCGGCGCGGTTCCACCATTCTAGGTTGCCTTCGCTGTCGAGCATGATCACCGCGTCCTTGAGGGCGGCGGTGGATTCCTGCACTCGGTCGATCACCGCTTGCAGCCGACCGCGTACACGCTGATCACGACGTTGCAGGTGATAGATGCTGTCGAAGACTTCGCCCCACAAACCGTAACCATCAGGCGGCGGTTCGTCGGTCTGGTGGTTACTGAGCCATTCGTGCAGGCGTAAGAGTTGTTTGAGGGTCCAGGCCAGATACAGCCCCAGACCGATGGCCAGACTCCAGCCATATTCGCCGCTGATCAGCCCGACCACGAGGCAGGCCGTCACCAGCAACAGCATGTGGCGGATCAGGGTGCCATGCCAATTTTGATTCAATTAAACGTACATCCATGTCGAGCGCATACCGGGCGGTTGCGCTGCCTGTTTGCGGCTATCTGTTCAAGCTGTCGGTTTACGAACAGGTCATCAGCTCTTAGTAGAAAAGCGATAGCCCGTGCCGCGCACGGTTTGTACCAGATTTTCATACGCATCACCGAGCGCTTTGCGCAGGCGACGAATGTGCACATCAACGGTACGCTCTTCGACATAAACATTGCCTCCCCAGACTTGATCCAGCAATTGGCCGCGAGTGTAGGCGCGCTCCTGGTGGGTCATGAAGAACTGCAGCAAACGGTATTCAGTCGGGCCCATCTCGGCAGGTTTGCCATCGATGGTCACGCGGTGGCTGATCGGGTCGAGCAGCAGACCGCCCACTTCGATAGGCGCTTCGCCATCGGTAGGCCCTGCACGGCGCAGCACAGCCTTGAGGCGTGCGACCAGTTCGCGAGGTGAAAACGGCTTGGTGATGTAATCGTCAGCGCCGACCTCAAGACCCTGGATCTTGTTGTCCTCTTCGCCCTTGGCGGTCAGCATGATGATCGGGATATCCCCGGTCAGCTCATCACGCTTCAGGCGTCGGGCCAGTTCGATGCCGGATGTGCCGGGCAGCATCCAGTCGAGCAGGATCAAGTCCGGCTTGCGGTCTACGATGATGGCATGGGCTTGCTGAGAGTTCTCTGCTTCCATGCAGTCATAGCCGGCCATTTCCAATGCAACGGCGATCATTTCGCGAATAGGCGCTTCGTCGTCAACGATCAGAATGCTCCTGCCAACCATGCTTGAACCTCTTGTCATTTAACTGTCTTGGGGCGCATTAGATAACGGAATTATTGCAGTCGTGTGACAGTCACGGTAGGGGCTAGCATGCCATGTTATTTAAGGACTAATGTGCAGTCTTGTCCGACAACGGTTTCCACATAAGAAAAGGATCTACCGATGCTCAAGATTTCATCGACATTCATGGGCTTGATAGCGGCTGCGGCAATCGCGTCTTCCAGTCTGGTTATGGCTGCTGAGCCTGGCATGACAGGGGACAACGGCTACCTCACCGACCACAGCGGTAAAACGCTCTATACCTTCGATAAGGACTCAGTTGGCAAGTCCGCGTGTAACGACACATGCGCAATCAACTGGCCGCCACTGGAGGCTAAAGCCAACACCGCAGCGTCCGGCAAATGGACTCAGATCAAGCGCGACGACGGTAAATTACAGTGGGCCTATGGCGGCAAGCCGCTGTACTTCTACAAAGATGACAAGAAAGTCGGTGACGTCACTGGCGATGGCAAAGGCGGCGCCTGGCACATCGTCAAACCTTGACCTGATGAACTTTCTGTAGGAGCTGCCGGAGGCTGCGAATTGCGGTGTGATTGAAACATTGCTTCGCAGCCTCCGGCAGCTCCTACAGGCCTCGCGTTAATTCAACGCGTAATCCGCAACAATCCCGATAAAGATCGCCAGCCCAGCCCAATGGTTATGCAAGAACGCCTTGAAACAGGCGTCACGGTCGCGATTGCGGGTTGACCAGAACTCCCAGGCGAAACATCCCGCTGCCACCAGCAGACCCAGGTAGAAAAACATTCCCAATTCAAAGCGCGCACCGGCCAGTAGCAGGCAGCCCAGCGCCAACCCTTGCAGCGTCAGAATGATGATCCGGTCAGCATCGCCAAACAGCACGGCAGTGGATTTCACCCCGATCTTCAGATCGTCTTCCCGGTCGACCATCGCGTAATAAGTGTCGTAAGCCACCGTCCACAGCAGATTGGCGATGTACAGCAGCCACGCGGCGGCGGGCAGACTGCCGGTTTCGGCGGTGAACGCCATCGGCATCCCCCAGGAAAACGCCGCGCCCAGCACCACTTGCGGGTAATAGGTGTAACGCTTCATGAATGGATAACAGGCTGCCAATGCCAGCCCGCCGAATGACAGCCAGATGGTTGTCGGATTAGTCAGCAGCACCAGCAGGAAACTCACCAGCACCAATACTGCAAACAGGACCAACGCTTCTTTTGAACTGACCTTGCCACTGACCAGCGGGCGCTGTTCGGTGCGTTTGACGTGACCATCGACCTTGCGGTCGGCGAAGTCATTGATCACGCAGCCCGCCGCACGCATCAGGAACACACCCACCACAAAAATCGCGATATTAAGCAGCGACGGCGAACCCTTGCCGGCAATCCAGAGTGCCCAAAGCGTCGGCCACAGTAATAGATAAATACCAATCGGCTTATCAACACGCATCAGGTGGATGAAGTCCCAGATGCGCGGATTCAGGCGATTAAGGGATTTGAGTAGCGTCAGGTACATCAGCAATGCTCCACGGTGCGAATCGTCTGCCAGAGCGTCGGCAGGAAGACTTCGGCTACCAGTATTTTCAGAGGGCCGCGGCTAAAGCACGAGCGTCGTCCCCATAAGCCTTCGGCGGCATCTGCTACGGGCAGCCATGCCGCTGGATAACGACAGACCTGCAGCGAGCCGCGATCAAATTCCGGATCACAGAACAACAACTCGCCCAGCGAGCGCGTGCCCAGTTCATCCATGTGCAGGCCGCTTTCCTGTAGCGCGCTACGTGCGGCAACGCTGCGGGCGAATACCCACTTCTCGCCATGCCCGCGCAAATAGACCTCGCGCACCCAGCCAACGCTTTGTTCAGGCAGATCCAGCGCAACACACTCATCGTCGCGCAGCGCTTGCCAGCCTTCGACGAGCGGCGTGACACTGAAATGGTCGGAAGACAATGCGGTCAGACGGCGGGTCAATGAGTCCCGATGAAACAGCCATGCTTGAACCAACGGTTCGGCGGTGGCCTCAAGCGACTCGCGCTCAAGCCAGTTCACGGCGAGGGAAGGGGGATTTTGCTCAGTCACGGCAAGCATTTTTCAGGCTGATCGAGGCCGCGAGCTTAGCATGATTGCCCCCTACGGCCGACGACCGGTAACGCCCTGTAGTGATCACCGGGGTTGCATGTCAGCGTCGCGATCAGTACAAAACGCCCTGAGTTTGGCGCAAGCGTGGCACCTCACGACCACGTACGCCCCAATTAGCCTGAAAACATGAGAGATAACGATGAAAAAGTGGCAATGCATTGTCTGTGGCCTGATCTACAACGAAGCCGACGGCTGGCCGGATGACGGCATTGCGCCGGGCACTCTATGGCAGGACGTACCCGAAGATTGGCTATGCCCGGACTGCGGCGTAGGCAAAATGGATTTCGAAATGATCGAAATCGGCTGATCCGGTTTTTTAATCTCTGGTCTGGAAGTACGTATGAACGCACCTGTTGTGATTGTTGGCACTGGCCTGGCGGGCTACAACCTCGCTCGGGAATTTCGCAAGCTCGATGGCGAAACGCCGCTGCTGCTGATCACCGCTGATGACGGACGCTCCTACTCCAAACCGATGCTCTCCACCGGCTTTGGCAAGAACAAGGAAGCCGATGGGCTGAGCATGGCTGAACCCGGTGCGATGGCCGACCAACTCAAGGCCGAAGTGCGAACCCACACCCGCATCAGCGGCATCGATCCAGGGCACAAACGCCTGTGGATTGGCGAGGAGGCGGTTTACTACCGCGACCTGATCCTCGCCTGGGGTGCTGAAACCATTCGGGTACCCGTTGAGGGTGACGCCAGCGACGCCGTATTCCCGATCAATGACCTTGAGGATTACGCCAGTTTTCGCGCGGCAGCAGCGGGTAAGCGTCGGGTACTGATTCTCGGCGCCGGTCTTATCGGCTGCGAGTTCGCCAATGACCTGATTCTGGGTGGCTACGAAGTTGACCTGGTGGCACCTTGCGAGCAAGTGATGCCGACCTTGCTGCCTCCTGCTGCCGCAGCTGCGGTGCGTGCAGGACTGGAAAGTCTTGGCGCGCGTTTCCACCTCGGCCCGCTGATGACCCGCTTGCAGCGCACTGCTGATGGCCTTGAAGCGCACTTGTCCGACGGCCAAGTCATTCAGTGCGATGTGGTGGTGTCTGCCATCGGCTTGCGCCCACGAGTCGATCTCGCTGCGGCGGCAGGCTTGCAGATTGGTCGCGGCATCGTCGTGGACCGGGAGCTGAAAACCTCCCATGCGAATATCTATGCGTTAGGCGACTGTGCCGAAGTCGACGGTTTGAATTTGCTGTACGTCATGCCGCTGATGAGCTGCGCCCGCGCCTTGGCCCAAACCCTTGCGGGCACAACGACCGCTGTTAAATACGGCCCTATGCCGATTACCGTAAAAACCCCGGTATGCCCCCTCGTTGTGTCGCCGCCGCCCCGTGGCATAGAAGCTATCTGGAGCGTTGAGGGCGAGGGCGCTGACATCAAGGCTCTGTGCCACGACTCTGCTGGCAACCTCTTGGGCTACGCGCTGACCGGAGCCGCCGTGATGGAAAAACTCGCTCTGAATAAGGCGCTTCCCGCCCTGTTGGCATAAATACTGGCCGTTCTGTCGGATAAGCCACATTTTTGGCCCTATATAGGCCATTCGTCCACTGGCGTCCGCCAGAACAGCATGCCATCCTCATTCCCGTCTGCCGCAACGTAGAGCCGTTGCGTCACCTGACTACCGTTCTGCATGAGCGGCGCGGGACATAAAAACAAAAATCCGTATAAGAGGCTTCATATGCGTAAACCAGAACTAGCGGCCGCCATTGCTGAAAAGGCGGACTTGACCAAAGAGCAAGCCAATCGCGTTCTCAATGCAGTACTGGAAGAAATTACCGGTGCACTGCATCGCAAAGACAGCGTCACCCTGGTCGGCTTCGGCACCTTCCTGCAACGCCATCGCGGTGCCCGCACTGGCAAAAATCCACAAACCGGCGAGCCGGTGAAGATCAAGGCCAGCAACACGGTCGCCTTCAAGCCGGGTAAATTCCTGAAAGACAGCGTCAACCCCTAGTCATCGGCTGTACGCCTTCGCGGGAGGCGAGCAGTGAAAAAACGGGCACACCAACATGCGTTGGGTGCCCGTTTTTTGTTGTGTTGTCATTCATGCCACGCGCTGTCTGCCGCCTCAGAACTTGTAGCCAAGCCCCACCATGTAAACGAACGGATCCACGTCGACATTCACCTTCGCCCGGACCCCAAGGTTGGTGTTGCTGACATAGGCGTCGGTTTCAATATCGATGTAACGCATCTGCGCATTGATCATCAGGCGGTCAGTGAGCATGTAGTCCGCGCCGACTTGCGCTGCCCAACCCCATGAGTTGCTGGCGTGAAAGTTATCGAACCCGGCAGCACTCGCGCTGCTGCCTACGCTCTCGTCGTAGATCCAGGTGTAGTTGATCCCGGCGCCCACATAGGGTTGAAAGGCTGACTTATTGTCCAGCGGGTAGTAAATCAGGCTCAGCGTCGGCGGCAGATGCTTGAGTGAGCCAAGCTTGCCGTCCGCAATGCCACCGGAAGTGCCTTTGATCGTCACGTCATGTTCAAACGGCGTAGCCGCCAGCAGTTCGATACCCAAATGATTGGTGATCATATAAGCGAAGTTCAGACCCAGCTGGGTATCGCTGTTCATACCCGCCTTGCCACCCAGATCCGTACCCGCCAGACCTCCGCGATCCACACGCACGCTGGAACTGCTTTCTCGCGGGTCGACCGTCACTGCACCGGCCCGGACAATAATATCCCCGGCCTCATAGGCTTGGGCCGTAGACGCTGCCAGGGTGAATATCAGCACCGGCGTGCCAAGAAGGGTCAATCTGCGCATACATCACTCCACTATTCATTCGAACAACGACCAGCCGCTGCGGGCTGCGTCAAGGAAGTCCGAGTATCAGGAAGTGACGACGTGTGAACGTCTGCCGGATGGCATAGTATCTGCGCGAACAGGCCCGTTAATGCGTTACCAGGTTTGTCCCAGAGCGTCAGCGCCGAGAACTTGAGCCCCAAAAACCGGTCTTAGCGCTGTGCCAAATTTGCACCTCTTTTGGAAAACCTAGTGATGACTAGTAAGTCCGCTTTCTTGAATTCCCCCCTTTCGTTCGCAGCATTGTTGATCGGTGTCCTCGCTGTCTCACCGGCCCATGCCGCCGCCGATGCAAGCGCCAATGCCGCGGCCCCTCAGAGCAGCACCGTTGCCAGCCGCACTGAGTCCGCGGACGTCGATTCTTCGCGCGACCTTGAGTCAGCCTTGATCAGCGTGCAGCAACTGCAGGAAGACTCCCGCCAGAACGCCAGCGAACTGAACGCCCTCAAGGAAACCGTAAAAGCCCAAAGCCGTTTGATCGAAGAGCTCAAACGCAACAACGGCACCACCACCCAACCCAGCACCGCCGATGTAGCCGACCTCAAAAGCAAGATGGACGAGCAAAGCCGCACCATCAGCAAACTCCAAAGCCAGCTGAGCGATCTGCAACGCAATTCGGGTACGAACGGCACCTCAAGCTCCAGCGAGATCAGCAGCCTCCAGCAGGACATTACTAACTTGCGCAGTAGCGTGGGGAGGCTGGAGAGTTTGGTGAGTAGTTTGAGTAGTAAGGTTAAGTGATACAAAATGGTGCGAAATTAATATGGCGTCTGGGTCTGAAAATGAGGGTCATATATGTCGCTTTATCACTACACCGATGCGAGCGCAGTACTTTCAATAGTAAAAGAAAGAGAGCTTTGGCTGACCGATATTAGATTTATGAATGATGCAGAGGAGACTCTTGATGGTGTGAAGTATGTGATGGAGGCGGTAAAGAGTTTGCCTTTAATGGCGGACGAGCACTCCAAGAGGGCGTTGGATATATTGCTAAGATTCACTGCTCAAGATGTAGCAGAAGGCTTGATGGATGAGCATTCTTTCATAAGCTCTTTTAGCCGCACTGGTGATCATTTAGTGCAGTGGCGCTCTTATGGGCTTTACGCAATAGAGTTTGATGATTCTCTAATGCATGACCTTAGCCCGATCACTCCTTGCCATTATGAAATTCTGGAAAAGCAAAATTTGGCGATAGATTTCGTACGAATGACGCGTGACGCAATATCTGCAAAGTTAAGCGGTGGTCATGATGAATATAGTCATGCTGTGCAACGTTCCATTTGGGAGCTCGCGGATTTTACAACTGCATTTAAGCACCAAAGTTTTAGGGATGAAAATGAAGTTCGCTTAATTCGTATGGAGAGCGCTCACTCTGAAAGCGTTAACTATCGAGTTC
This sequence comes from Pseudomonas syringae group sp. J309-1, assembly GCF_032582135.1. Classification (NCBI taxonomy): domain Bacteria; kingdom Pseudomonadati; phylum Pseudomonadota; class Gammaproteobacteria; order Pseudomonadales; family Pseudomonadaceae; genus Pseudomonas; species Pseudomonas syringae group sp. J309-1. Next base: position 57,926 of record NZ_JAWHNU010000023.1, read on the forward strand.
GTAATAATTACTTAATTCCTTTTGTTAAAGTTGCTTTTGATTTAAAGCATATCAGGGCGATTCACGTTGGGCCGATGAAGCATCAAGATCTAGCAATGATGGCAATGCGGTCGTTCATAAACAATATCCAAATTAGAAGCCAAAACTCACCTAGTTTTAATTATCGTGAAATAAAGGTGCATGCTTCTTCGATTCCCTATCGTCCGCTTTAAAGTTTCATCGTTTAGCCTCCGAATGCCTAGCACATGAGGTTGCGGCCGGTATTACTTGGCCGCACCTAGGTGCTTTCAAGCTACTAATCGAGGTATGGTCATGATTGCTCCTATGAACGCGTCTGGTTGGCGCCTTTCACGCGAGTATTTTTTTTTAGACGGTCAATGGATAAATCTCTGTGGATGGGCGAGCCTTAAAGGGGTAACCTTATCGCATGAGGTATTCAGCCCGTCGAAATTGGATAGCGAGTGGATGTGAGAATGGACGAATTCCAATCAAAAACGGTACACACGGTTTGGAAATACGTTTGTCAATTGAGGGTGCAACTCGAAAAAAACAAAGCCAGTCTGGTGCTCGGGGCTGGGATAAGCAAGGATCTTAAGCTGCCTCTTTGGGAGTTGTTAATCGATCGAATAAAAAATGTAATGAGAAAATATGCTCCGGAGGTCGATGCAGTCATTGAGGCCCCTGGGAAAGCTGCATTAGTACTATTTGAAATGTTTTATTCATATCGAAAAGTTCAGCTTGAGGAACTTGGTGGCTACTCAAGCAATGCAATTGTTGAGAAAAAAATACTCTCTGATTGGCGGGAGATGATCCATCAGGCTCTATATTGTGAAACTTCGGAAGGGGAGCGAAGGGCTACAATAGAGCGTCATCCCTATTTTCGGCAAATGATAGACTTTATAAAGAAGTCTGAGTTGACCGTGAATTATAATTTTGACGACTATATCGAGTTTGGGCTTTCTTGTGGGTTCCCTGACTCGACTGTAACTGAGCGACCGTATCAGACCGTATGGTCGCATCATTCGCAGTTCACAAAGGATAAGTGTGTAATTTACCATCCCAATGGTTTTTTACCATTCGATAAAAAGAAATTTCAAAGTGAGCACTTGGTGTTTTCAGATGGCGCATTTGCCGATCAATTGTTAGATGGGATCGGCGGAAGTCTGTCAACATTGCTTCATGTGTTAACTAAGAAAACGAGCATTTTGATCGGGCACTCGTTGACGGACTCTACACTTTTGCATCTTCTTCGAAAAGCTGCTGCCATCAGTCCGGGGAATTACAATTACTTTATTAGGTGTACTTCTGAGCCTCTGGATGTGCACAATCAATCTGCTATATTCGATGCTAATTTTAATAATTATAATTTGATCACGTTGTTTTTCAATAGTTCGGACATAAACGAGTTTTTGCGTGTAATTACTCTTCCTGAGGAGGAATTTTTACGCGTATCAGATATTCTTGGTTTGCAAACTAAATATAACTACTATCTTGTCGGGGCTGTAGGTATAGGCAAGTCTACAGTGATAAGCCAGTTTGGGAATTTGACAACCCTCGACGAGTGGTTTGATGAGCGGCCTGCTGAAATGGCGCGCTCCCCAGAATCTCTATCTACCACAAAAACCATCACTGTTGATGATTGGACAAATAAGCAATTTGGTAAGAAAAACAATTATTTAGGAAGTAAGAGAGTTGGTGTTTTTTTGATTGATAGATCTCCGGTGGACCCGCTTTCGTTTGTGGTTGATGTAACGGAAAAAGAGAGAGCTCGGTCTATGCTCGAAGAAGGTATTAGACCGGGCCAGTCTAAAAAGAAAATCGAGAGTGGTGAAATCATTCATATGGTTGGAGAGCCTAGCGAAGTCTGGGTCAGATTAATTACTAAGCGAAAAGAGACTGATTGGCCGCCTGATAAAATCCGTGACTTGCAGAAGGCAAGTCTAAGGTTGTATGGCCCGCTAAAACCAGTCGAAGTGGTTTCAACAAATAGACGGGAAGTTGACGTTGTTCGCGAGGTCGCCAAAGTTGTTTTTTCGTGTGGCTACTCTCCAGCAGACCTAGATGCAAGAATGAGCCAAATTGCATATGAATAAGAGAACCGCAGTTTACCTGGCGGCTCCGCTTTTTAATGAGATGGAGCTATCGTTTAATCGCACCCTCAAAGAGTTGCTAACACCATATTTTGATGTGTTTTTGCCTCAAGAGGACGGTCTGCTTTTGAGAGAGATCGTCGCATCTGGCACATCCAAAGATGTAGCAGAAAGAATGGTTTTTGATGCTGACGTCCAAGCTATGAGGGATTCTGATCTGATAATAGCTGTCCTTCACGGAGCGCATATCGATGAAGGCGTCGCTTTTGAGCTTGGCTACTGCTTTGCGATGGGGAAAAGGTGCATTGGATTAAAGGGCGATGTACGTCAGGCGCTCCCGACGGGAAACAATCCGATGATTAATCAAAGTTGCGAAAGAATCTTCAATAATCGCCCAGCGCTTTTAGCATGGATCTCATCAAATTTTACTGAAAAAGCTATATAACGATAGGTATTGATCTGTTTTAGGGGGAGCAGGTATGTCCGCGAAATCGAGATCGGGCATTCTAATGCCTTGATCTTGCCTAGCACATGGTCACTACGGAAAGGGTTAGTTGCGAAAAATGAGGTCAATTTTGCAGGAAAAGGCTGTAGGATGCGTCTCGATTTTTTGTATTCCCCGCATCTGACGCTGTCTTATGTTGATCCCGTATTCTCACGAAGCTACCCTTCGCGTGTCGCTGAAAAACCAGCGAACGGGTTTAGCAGCCCACAATACGTTAGGTGCATTGCGCCTCTATTAAGCCGGGATTTTTCTCCGGGACTTTATGGTGGCCGTGTTCAGGGCATCTTCGGATGCGCCGGTTTCCTAACGTACCGGTCTGCTAACCTGCTCATGGCCGCCACCTTCCGTTTAGCAGCGGCTCCTGGCGGTTTCACTAAACGTTAGGAATTTTTAATCATGGTCAAAATTACGCCGGATCCACCACCTCCGCATGCTTTGCATCCTGAGCGAATCAGCGACGAAGCTGCCGCTCAGTTAGCGCAAGAGCACTGGGATGCCAATGTGCCTGGTGGTCAGAAACCAATCCTAGATGTGCCGCAAAGCTTATTTACAGCCAGTCCGGACTTATCTGCGGAGGAAGCGCTAACCACTGCCTGCGAATTACTCCAAAGCGTGATTGCAACTAGCTACGAAACTGCCGAGAACCTGAATGGTTCGCGCAGAAAGCTGGCTCTCGCGGCTGTGCATCTTGCTGAAATGGCACACACGCTGGTTGACTCAGTGCTTGAGAAGAAGTGCAGCGTATGAAGTGTTTCTAGGTTCACAGTTCTGACTTAATCAGCAGCATTCGCTGATATATATCCTTCGGATGCCCCCCACGAAAACGCCGCCTTATGAAGGGCGGCGTTTTTATGTGTCATCCAACGTCACTTCGATTTAAACAACCGCTGCTGCTGGCTCAGACATCGTAATCCGGTTCTGCACGCTCGGACGTTCCTGCACTTTCGCGTACCAAGCCTTAAGCGCTTTGTGTTCCGCAGGGATTTCAAGCTCCACCAGCCCGGCAAAGATCAGGCCGCCAATGACGGTGATGTCGGCCATCGAGAAGCTTTCACCAGCTACGAAAGGTTGTTTTTGCAGTATCGAATCAAAGTACTGCATGCCGCGCAGGGCTTTGTCCCGTTGGCGAAAACCCCACTCGGCGTTCTGGTAGAGCTCCACGTCTGGGCCGAGGCCCGGTGTGGCGTGGTGGAAGTAAACGCTGACGGCGTCGAGTAGTTCCAGTTCGGCCCGCTTGCTCATCATGTGGATCACGCCTTTTTCCTTTGGCGTATTGCCAGTGAGGCTGGGGCTGCCGTCCAGGTTGTCCAGGTACTCGGTGATGGCGGTGCATTCGGCGATGAGGGTGCCGTCGTTCAGCTCAAGCACGGGCAGGGTGCCGGAATAGTTCTTGGCGAGGAAATCGGGCTTTTTGTGTTCGCCTTTCCAGAGATCAACGGATTCAAACTGAACCTGTGATTGCAGGTTCTTTTCTGCAATGGCGATACGCACGCGGGCCGGGTAAGGGCCGGTGTGCCAGTCATAGATTTTCATCATGGGCAGGGTGCTTGGGTCGAATGTTGACGCGTTGGAAGTCATGGGAAATTCCTGTCTACCTATCAGTTGGTAGGTAGAATTTATGCGCTAATATTATCTCGGTCAAGGCCTTTAGTCGCTTAAGATGCCCAGCCAACGAAACCGTGAGGCAGTGACGTGAGCTCAAACCATCGGGAAGCCATCCTGGCCGCTGCCAAACAGGCTGCGCAGGCGCATGGTTACAGCGGCTTGAATTTCCGTGATCTGGCGCAGGTCGTGGGTATCAAGAGTGCGAGCATCTATTACCACTTCCCGAGCAAGGCTGATCTGGGCGCCGCAGTTGCCCGACGTTACTGGGAAGACACTGCCGCGACTCTGGAGGCCATGCTGGCCGAGGCGCCGGATGCGGCTGATTCGCTGCGTCACTATCCCGATATCTTTCGTCAGTCCCTCGCGAACGATAACCGCTTGTGCCTGTGCAGTTTCATGGCCGCTGAATATGACGATTTGCCGGAAGGGGTGAAGACCGAGGTTCAGGTCTATGGCGATGTCAACGTGGCATGGTTGAGCAAGGCGTTGACGGCTGCAGGTCTGATCAGTGCCGAGCAAGTCGAAGGGCGCGCGCGAGCCATTTATGCTGCTGTTTCGGGCGCGCAGTTGTTGGCGCGGAGCCGTTCAGATATCTCGCTGTTCGATGCTCTCATCGAAAGCTATCAATCCGCTGGGCTTCTGCCAGCGTAAGTAATCCTTCAAGGCCGATCATCCCTGACGTTCAAGTGTGGGTGTATTGTCTCTTTTGAGTTGACAGTAAAACGCCGTTCAGCAGATTTATCCTTTATTCGAAGACCATTAATCTGGCCTCACATTGAGCGACGCCACTAATTACTAACTACTTCGATAAAGGATTCCGCCATGACTAACGCCACTTACAACCGCCTGAACAAAGACGACGCTGTAGTTCTGCTGGTCGACCACCAGACTGGTTTGATCTCGCTGGTGCAGGACTTCACCCCGAACGAGTTCAAGAACAACGTGCTTGCCCTGGCTGATGTGGCCAAGTTCTTCGAACTGCCAACCATCCTGACTACCAGCTTCGAACAAGGTCCAAATGGCCCGCTGGTCCCTGAGTTGAAAGAGATGTTCCCGGACGCGCCATACATCGCTCGCCCTGGTCAGATCAACGCTTGGGACAACGAAGACTTCGTCAAGGCGATCAAGGCGACGGGCCGCAAGCAACTGATCATTGCCGGTGTGGTGACGGATGTTTGTGTTGCGTTCCCGACGCTGTCGGCACTGGCTGAAGGGTTTGATGTGTTTGTGGTGACTGACTCTTCCGGCACGTTTAATACGACCGTGCAGCAAGCCTCATGGAACCGTATGACCCAAGCGGGCGCACAGATGATGAACTGGTTCTCGGTGGCCTGTGAGCTGCAACGTGACTGGCGCAACGATATCGAAGGTTTGGGTAACCTGCTGTCCCAGCGTATCCCGAACTATCGCAACTTGATGAACAGCTACTCGGCGCTGACGGCTCGTTGATCAAGGGATAGTGAGTAAAAGACAAAGCCTGTTTTTGAGCTTAATGCTGTTCTGCTACCGATACCGGATTAACTGCTGGCATCACTGCTGAATGTGCATAAAAAAACCGATGCCAGGGTCTGACATCGGTTTCTCTGTAAAGCTGGGCCTGACTCAAATGCTTAAGTGAACAGCATTACGTTTTTGAGCGGGCTTTTTCGTTTGTGATAATAGGCGCGGATCCCCTGTGGGAGCGTTGCTTATTTGATCAACCGCCACGTAAACGGATACCTATACGCCACGCCTTCATTCGCCTTGATGCCGGCAATGATCGTCAGCACCAGTGCGCCGACGCCTACGAGGCCTATCAGCGCGAAGCCGATGACCAGCAGCATCAGAAAGAAGCACGCGACTATGGCTAGCGAAACCGTGATCTGAAAATTCAGTGCTTCCTTGCCGTGAGCATCAATGAACGGATCGGAATCCTTCTTGAGCTGCCACAGAATCAGCGGGCCCAGCAGGTTGCCGAACGGGAAGATCATGCCGAGGAACGCAGCAAAGTGACAGAACATCGCCCATTGGCGAGCTTCCGAGCTGGGTGCTGGAACGGGCATTTGGCTGTCACTCATATTCGTCTCCTGCTGGCTGCTTTGATCAGTCGGCCAGTGCGGCGGTCTGCAGTTCGAACAATTCGGTCATGCCTTTTTGCGCCAATGCCAGCATTGCGTTGAGCTCTTCAGGCTGGAACGGAGCGCCTTCGGCAGTGCCCTGAACCTCAATGAAGCCGCCCGAGCTGGTCATGACCACGTTGAGGTCAGTCTCGGCTGCTGAGTCTTCAAGATAGTCCAGGTCAAGAACCGGCTCGCCCTGATACATGCCAACCGAAACGGCGGCGATCATTTGCTTGAGCGGGTCGCCGCCTTTGAGGCCGCCACGTTTCTTGATTACTTTCAGCGCATCAACCAGGGCGACCATGGCGCCAGTGATGGACGCTGTGCGGGTGCCGCCATCAGCCTGGATGACATCGCAATCGACGTACAGCGTAACGTCGCCCAGCTTGGACATGTCCAGTGCGGCGCGCAGTGAGCGACCGATCAAACGCTGAATTTCCAGGGTGCGGCCGCCTTGTTTACCGCGGCTGGCTTCGCGCTGGTTACGCTCGCCGGTTGCGCGCGGCAGCATGCCGTATTCTGCGGTCAACCAGCCTTGGCCCTGGCCTTTGAGGAAGCGAGGTACGCCATTTTCGACGCTGACCGTGCAGATCACTTTGGTGTCACCGAACTCGACCAGCACAGAACCCTCGGCGTGCTTGGTGTAGTTGCGGGTGATGCGGATCGAGCGGAGCTGATCGGCGGCGCGACCACTTGGACGTTTCATCTGGATACCTGTACTGAGACGGAAAACTGCCGAGCATTATAGAGGCGCAAGTCGGCGCTGGGCACATCTAAAACCATTGGATGCCAAACCGTTGGGCTGGCAGGGCTCTGATTCAGGCGTTTGGGCGGTTGAGCAAATGCCATGCATCGCATGTCGCATTAGTGGATTGGGGGCAGGGGCCGCACTGCGCTACAATCCTGCGCCTTTACAGACTGTCGTTTTTCGTGACATCCAGTTATCGCGGATCGCGGCATATTCTGTTCACCGAATTACAGAGGTATTCCCATGGTCCACAGCATGACGGCTTTTGCCCGGGTCGAACGGGCCAGTACTCAGGGCACACTGAGCTGGGAGCTACGCTCGGTGAATCATCGCTATCTGGAGCCGCATCTGCGTCTGCCGGAGTCCTTTCGCGACCTGGAAAGTGCGATCCGCGAAGCGCTGCGTCAGGGCCTGTCCCGTGGCAAAGTGGAATGCACACTGCGTTTCGTTGAAGAAACCGCTGGCAAGCCGCTGCAGGTTGATCGCGAGCGCGCCGGTCAGCTGGTTGCTGCTGCGGAAATCGTGGCCAGCCTGATCAAACAGCCCGCTGCCTTGAATCCCCTGGAGGTACTGGCCTGGCCTGGCGTTCTGGTGGGTGATGCTGTTGACCCGCAAGCCCTCAACAAAGAGGCCCTGACGCTGTTCAATGAAGCCTTGGCCGAGTTGAAAAACGGTAGGGGTCGCGAAGGTGCCGATCTGGCCAAATTGCTCAATGAGCGTCTGGATTCCATCACCACCGAGGTTTCGACCCTGAAAAGTCTGGTGCCGCAGATGCTGGCGACCCAGCGTCAGAAGGTGCTGGATCGCTTCGCCGACATGAAGGCCGAGCTTGATCCGCAGCGCCTTGAGCAGGAAATGGTTCTGCTGGCCCAGAAAAGCGATGTGGCCGAAGAACTCGATCGCCTCAACACCCACGTCACGGAAGTGCGTCGCGTGCTCAAGGCAGGCGGTCAGGCTGGGCGCCGGCTGGATTTTCTGATGCAGGAACTCAACCGCGAGGCCAATACCCTCGGCTCCAAAGCTTTCGATCCGCGCAGTACCCAGGCTGCGGTCAACCTCAAAGTGTTGATCGAGCAGATGCGCGAACAAGTCCAGAATATTGAGTAAGGCTAATTTCGACATGACACACAGCACCGGCACCCTCTACATCGTTTCCGCACCCTCGGGTGCAGGCAAGACCAGTCTGGTCAACGCCCTGGTCAACGCGCAGCCACAGATTCGGGTTTCCGTTTCGCACACCACCCGAGCCATGCGTCCGGGCGAAGTCGACGGCGTGAACTATCACTTTGTTGATCGCGCTGAATTTGTGCGCATGATCGAGCACGGTGATTTCCTTGAGCAGGCGGAAGTTTTCGGCAATATGTACGGCACTTCCCAGAGCCGCTTGCAGCAGACCCTGGACGAAGGTCATGACCTGATTCTGGAAATCGACTGGCAAGGTGCCGAGCAGGTACGCAAAGTCATGCCTGATGCGCGCTCGATCTTCATTTTGCCGCCGACCCAGCAGGCATTGCGTCAGCGCCTGACCAATCGTGGGACGGACAGCGATGAGATCATCGAGGGGCGGATGCGTGAAGCGGTCAGCGAAATGAGCCATTACGCCGAATACGACTACATCGTGATCAACGATGACTTCGCCTCGGCGCTGGAAGATCTCAAGGCGATTTTCCGGGCCAACCTGTTGACGCAGACCCATCAGCAGCAGCGTTTCAGCGGTCTGCTTGAGCAATTACTGGCCTGAAACAGGGGCTTTGAGCGCCATGGGCGGCGAGCTAAATAATACCGCTCGTGGCTTGGCGCTTGAAGCTTATGGCTTGCAGCTTGTAAACTACCGAGTCCGCTCGCCCATCCGGGCATCGCGCATCCGCATTTGCTACGAGGAATACCCATGGCCCGCGTAACCGTTGAAGACTGCCTAGAACACGTGGATAACCGCTTTGAGCTGGTCATGCTCTCTACAAAGCGTGCCCGTCAACTGGCTACCGGCGGCAAAGAACCAAAGCTGGCGTGGGAAAATGACAAGCCTACCGTTATGGCACTGCGCGAAATCGCAGCCGGCCTGATGGATTACGCTGTAATCGCAGAAGCTGAAATCGTTGAAGATGAACCATTGTTCGCGGCGTTCGAAGACGAGTCCAACGAGGCCGTCTAAGCCTATGCCGTGTCGACGTAGTACGGCGCAGGGTAAAAGTCATTGGCAGGGGGTAGCGCCTTGCCGAGCATAGACGCCCTCGCCGATCGTATTTCGACCTATCTCGGCAAGGAACAGGTAAATCTGGTCCGCCGCGCGTATTTCTACGCCGAGCAAGCCCACGACGGCCAGCGCCGTCGCAGCGGTGAAGCTTACGTCACGCATCCTCTTGCGGTGGCGAACATTCTTGCCGATATGCACATGGACCATCAAAGCCTGATGGCTGCCATGCTGCATGACGTCATTGAAGACACCGGTATAGCCAAAGAGGCGCTTTGCGCGCAGTTCGGCGAGACCGTGGCTGAATTGGTCGACGGGGTCAGCAAGCTGACCCAGATGAATTTCGAGACCAAAGCCGAAGCCCAGGCTGAAAACTTCCAGAAGATGGCCATGGCCATGGCGCGCGATATCCGCGTGATCCTGGTCAAGCTCGCTGACCGCCTGCATAACATGCGCACGCTTGAAGTGTTGTCTGGAGAAAAACGCCGACGCATCGCCAAGGAAACCCTGGAAATCTATGCACCCATCGCCAATCGGCTGGGTATGCACAGCATCCGTATCGAATTCGAAGACCTCGGTTTCAAGGCCATGTACCCGATGCGCTCCTCGCGGATTGGGCAGGCGGTCAAGCGCGCCCGGGGCAATCGCAAAGAGCTCGTCAACAAGATCGAAGACTCCCTGAGCCATTGCCTGGCGGTGGATGAAATCGAAGGCGAAGTCAGCGGGCGGCAGAAACACCTGTACGGCATCTACAAGAAGATGCGCGGCAAGCGTCGCGCCTTCAATGAAATCATGGATGTCTACGCGTTCCGCATCATCGTTGACAAGGTCGACACCTGCTACCGCGTGCTGGGCGCTGTACATAATTTGTACAAGCCCCTGCCCGGCCGCTTCAAGGATTACATCGCGATCCCCAAGGCCAACGGCTATCAGTCGTTGCACACCACGTTGTTCGGCATGCATGGCGTGCCCATTGAAATCCAGATCCGCACCCGTGAAATGGAAGAGATGGCCAACAACGGGATCGCTGCGCACTGGCTGTACAAATCTTCGGATGACGAAGTGCCCAAGGGCACCCACGCCCGTGCTCGTCAGTGGGTCAAGGGCGTGCTGGAAATGCAGCAGCGCGCCGGCAACTCTCTGGAATTCATCGAGAGCGTGAAGATCGACCTGTTCCCGGACGAGGTCTATGTCTTCACGCCTAAAGGCCGGATCATGGAGCTGCCTAAAGGCTCCACGGCGGTCGACTTTGCTTATGCTGTCCACACTGACGTGGGCAACAGCTGTATTGCGTGTCGGATCAATCGTCGACTGGCGCCGCTGTCTGAACCCTTGCAGAGCGGCTCGACTGTGGAGATTGTCAGCGCGCCGGGCGCCCGTCCGAATCCTGCGTGGCTTAACTTTGTCGTCACCGGCAAGGCGCGTACGCACATTCGTCACGCACTCAAGCTGCAGCGTCGCTCCGAGTCCATCAGTCTGGGCGAGCGTCTGCTTAATAAGGTGTTGAACGGCTTCGAAAGCAGTCTGGAAAAAATCCCCGCCGAGCGCGTTCAGCCGGTGCTGGCCGAATACCGGGTCGAGGTCATTGAAGACCTCCTCGAAGATATCGGCCTCGGCAATCGCATGGCTTATGTGGTCGCTCGTCGACTGCTGGGCGAAGGCGATCAGTTGCCTGGCACCGAAGGTCCGCTGGCAATTCGTGGCACAGAAGGCCTGGTGCTCAGTTACGCCAAGTGCTGCACGCCGATCCCGGGCGACCCGATTGTGGGTCATCTATCGGCGGGCAAAGGCATGGTTGTTCACCTGGACAACTGCCGCAATATCAGTGAAATCCGCCACAACCCGGAAAAGTGCATTCAGCTGTCCTGGGCCAAGGACGTTACCGGCGAATTCAATGTCGAATTGCGCGTCGAGCTGGAGCATCAGCGCGGCTTGATCGCCCTGCTGGCCAGCAGCGTCAACGCCGCCGACGGCAATATCGAGAAAATCAGCATGGACGAGCGCGATGGCCGCATCAGCGTCGTCCAGCTGGTGGTCAGTGTGCATGACCGTGTGCATCTGGCCCGAGTCATCCGAAAACTGCGTGCCTTGGCCGGGGTCATTCGAATTACCCGCATGCGTGCGTAGCCAATCATTCAACAGGAGTTCTTCATGACCAAGACCGTAATCACCAGCGACAAAGCCCCTGCGGCCATCGGCCCTTACTCTCAGGCGATCAAAGCTGGCAATACCGTCTACATGTCCGGGCAAATTCCACTCGACCCTAAAACCATGGAACTGGTTGAAGGCATCGAAGCCCAGGTCGTCCAGGTCTTTGAAAATCTGAAGTCGGTTGCCGAAGCTGCGGGCGGTTCGTTCAAGGACATCGTCAAGCTGAACATCTTCCTGACCGACCTGGGCAACTTCGCCACGGTCAACGAAATCATGGGCAAATACTTCGAGCAGCCATACCCGGCCCGCGCCGCCATTGGTGTTGCCGCATTGCCGCGTGGTTCGCAGGTCGAGATGGACGCGATTCTCGTCATCGAATAACACTCCCGCGGGGCTCGCAGCCCCGCTGCAGCTGATTAAGGAAGGACCTGTTATGCGCTTCGCGCTTGCCCTCTCGCTGACGGCCGTTTTTTTGAGCGGCTGTGCCAGCCACGCCGACCGCAATCCTGACGGCACGTGGATCAATCAAGCGGCTATCGAAGCCGCCGTAAAAGGCGACAACCTGCGCCAGGCACTGCTTGCCAACGGCCCGAATCTGGAATGGCAGATCGATACCAAAACCAGCCAGGCCTTGTACTCCAACGGCTTTGAAGTGGGCGAAGGTAAAATCACCAGCGCCGCCGACGGCAAGTTGCGCATCGACTATTACAACTTTGTCGAAGACCTGCAGGTCAAGGGCGACGACCTGGTTCAAGCGGCCAGCGAGTCAGGTCCTGAGCAGCGTTTCGAAAAGCCGAAAACCCCTGCTGCCGAAGGTGCGCCGACCGGTGCCAGCTTCGAAGCTGCGTTGTACAACGCCTACATGGGCGGCAAATGGACCATCGTCAATGGCGATGGCCAGGGCAATACCGTGCAATTCAAGCCGGATGGCAGCATTCAGGGCTTGCCGGACAATGATCGTTACGCGTTGTGCCTGGCTGGCGATTGCGCAGCCATGAGTGGCGAGTACGACAGCATGTGGCTGGAAAAGAACGAGCAGGGCAACCCGTGGATCTTCTCCCGCAAAGGCAAGCAACTGGAGATTTTCCAGGCCGTCAATGCCGCAGAAGCTGACCAGATGCCAGAGCTCCGCCCAGGCCCGCGTCGCTGGTTGCTTGAGTTGAATTGATCAGCAACACGGTTTTTCTGTAGGAGCTGCCGAAGGCTGCGAATAATGGTGTGTCAGGCATACTGATTTCGCAGCCTTCGGCAGCTCCTACAAGATCTTCGTTCAATCAGCCTTCAGCAACACCTCATACCCTTCCTTATAAGTCGGATACCTCGGCATCCAGCCCAGTGCTTTAGCCCTCGCATTACTGCATCGTTTGCTGCCCGCCCGGCGCACGGCGGCGCCTTCGGCCCAATGCGTCACGCCCAGATATTCACGTATCCATTGCACGACCTCAGCCAGCGGTACGGGCGCATCGTCCACGCCAATGTAGCAATCCTCAAGCGCGACACCCTGAGCGTCTGCCTTCAGCAGCAAAGCCAACAATCCCGCGGCGTCGTCGGCGTGTATCCGGTTGCCATATAAAGGCGGGTCGATTGCCACGCTGTAACCCTGGCGCACCCGATTCGACAGATCATTGCGATCGGGGCCGTAAATGCCGGTCAGGCGCACAATGCTGGCCGGGAAGCCGCTATTCAGCGCCACTTGCTCGGCCTCCAGCATGATCTTGCCCGAGAAGGTGTCGGCTTCCGTTGGCGATGTTTCGTCAACCCACTCCCCGTTTTGCTGGCCATAAACACCGCTGCTGGACACGAAAATAATCCGTTTCGGCTGCTGGCCTCGCTCTTTCAACCACTGAAGCACCCGCTGCTGGCCTTCGACATACGCGGCCCGGTAGCCGGTCTCATCACGCTCGGTGGGCGTGGCGCAATACACCAGATAGTCGATGGCCGTGTTGGGCCAGGTGGCAGGAATGGTCGGGCTGAACAGGTCGCCAGCCACGCCGTTCACGCCATCGGGCAGCAGTGCAATAGTACGCCGCAGGCCATGAACCACCCAGCCTGAAGACAGCATCTGTGTGGCCAGACGACTTCCAATATCGCCGCAGCCAGCGATCAGGACAGAAGGTTTAGACATGATGAACTCCCTACAAACAAGGCGGGCCAGACGGCCTGAAACATGGGCAAAAGCTGACCCGCCAGATGCGTATGATGGAAAAAAAGATACTCTATTACTTTTGTTAACAAGAATTACTTGCAATAATACCGGCCCGTTTGTTCTCCTCCTGACGTCGAACGCATAGCGCGACGTAGCAGAGCGACCCACCTTCTTCTTTACTCAGGTCCGGCCAGCATGACACGTACTACCTCCTCCGCTTCGCCAACCCAGCTACCCAGCCTGCCGCGTGCATGGCGTGGTATCGCAGCACTGCTGCTGAGCCTGATGCTTGCACCTGCTGCTTTCGCTGGTCAGGCTGCTCCCGCTAATCCAGCCGCCGCCCCGGCGCCAGCAACTGCTCCGGCGACGACCACTGCGCCGTCGTCGCAAACCACTGCACCGGTTGCTCAGGAAGGCGCGGCGCCGGTTGAAGGCCCCGCGATTGTCGAGCCCGAGGATAACAGCCTCGGCATGTCCCACGACCTGTCGCCTTGGGGTATGTACCAGAACGCAGACATCATCGTTAAAGCCGTCATGATCGGCCTGGCGATCGCATCGATCATTACCTGGACTATCTGGATCGCCAAGGGTTTCGAATTGCTGGGTGCCAAGCGTCGTCTGCGCACCGAGATCGCCAACCTGAAAAAGGCCCGCACCCTGTCCGAAGCCAGCGAAAGCGCTGCCAAGGAAGGTACGCTGGCCAACCTGCTCGTCCATGACGCCATGGAAGAGATGCGCTTGTCGGTGAACAGCCGCGAGCGTGAAGGCATTAAAGAACGTGTGAGCTTCCGCCTCGAGCGTCTGGTTGCTGCGTGCGGCCGTAATATGAGCATGGGCACCGGCGTTCTGGCCACCATCGGTTCGACCGCGCCGTTCGTAGGTCTGTTCGGTACCGTGTGGGGCATCATGAACAGCTTCATCGGTATTGCCAAAACCCAGACCACCAACCTTGCTGTCGTTGCGCCGGGTATCGCCGAGGCTCTGCTGGCGACGGCACTGGGTCTGGTTGCTGCGATTCCTGCGGTGGTTATCTACAACGTCTTCGCTCGCTCCATCGCCGGTTACAAGGCACAGGTTTCCGATGCGTCGGCGCAGGTTCTGCTGTTGGTCAGCCGTGATCTTGATCACCAGCCAACTGCCGACCGTGCTCAGTCGCCACACATGGTCAAGGTGGGCTAAACCTTGGGCATGCATCTGAAAGAAGGCGACGACGATCTCGCCGAAAACCACGAAATCAACGTAACGCCGTTCATCGACGTCATGTTGGTCCTGTTGATCATCTTCATGGTGGCAGCGCCTTTGGCGACGGTTGATATCAAAGTCGACCTGCCCGCCTCGACCGCCAAGCCGCAGCCCCGGCCCGAGAAACCAGTGTTCCTCAGCGTCAAGGCCGATCAGAGTTTGTACCTGGGCGACGACAAAGTCGCTCCTGAGCAGTTGGGTCAGATCCTCGACGCCCGAACCAAGGGCAAAAAGGACACCACGATCTTCTTCCAGGCCGATAAAGGCGTGGATTACGGTGACCTGATGGAAGTGATGAATGCCCTGCGCTCTGCGGGCTACCTCAAAGTCGGTCTGGTCGGTCTCGAGACGGTTGGTAAGAAATGATCAGTACGCGCCAAAAACTGACGCGCTATAGCGGTAGTCTGTTGTTGGTGCTGGCCGTGCATGCCATCGCGATCGTGGTCGCACTCCGATGGCCTGCATCCCAGGCCATCGAGTTGCCGCCGGCGGCCATGATGGTGGAGTTGGCACCTGAGCCAGAACCGGCCCCACCGCCGCCACCGCAAGTGGTTCAGCCGCCTCAACCTCCAGCCCCCGAGGAAGAAATCATTCCCAAGGTGGCTGAAGTCGAAAAGGCAGAAATTGCTGTGCCCAAGCCGGTGGTCAAGCCGAAGCCAAAACCTCAGCCGCCAAAGCCGGTGAAAAAGCCTGAGCCTCCGAAGGATTTACCAGCCGACGAGAAGCAAATCGATACACCGCCAACGACAGCCAAGGTCGAGAAATCGGCTGCGCCAACGCCACCCAGTCAGCCAGCACCGCCAAGCAATGCGCTGCCAACTTGGCAGGGTGATTTGTTGAAGCATCTGGCCAAGTTCAAGAAGTACCCGGAAGATGCTCGCCGTCGCGGTATGCAAGGGGTCGCTCGCTTGCGCTTTGTGGTCGATGCCGATGGCAACGTTTTGTCGTATTCGATTGCAGGCAGTTCAGGCAGTCCTTCGCTGGACAGGGCCACCATGGAGATGATCCGTCGTGCCCAGCCATTGCCTAAACCGCCAGCGGAAACGCTGAACAATGGCACTATCGAGATCCTGGCGCCGTTCGTTTATTCACTTGATCGGCGTTAACTCGTAATTTTGATACAACGCAGTTACTTGATAACGTGCGTCTATCGATTGCAGCCGCTATGCTGGGGCCGCAACTTCATGGACGCACGTTATGACTCTCACAGAATTGCGCTACATCGTTACCCTCGCTCAGGAACAGCACTTCGGCCACGCTGCTGAACGCTGTCACGTCAGTCAGCCGACATTGTCGGTGGGCGTCAAAAAGCTTGAAGATGAACTGGGTGTGCTTATTTTTGAGCGCAGCAAGAGTGCCGTGCGTCTGACCCCCGTGGGTGAAGGCATCGTCGCTCAGGCACAAAAGGTTCTGGAACAAGCCCAAGGCATCCGTGAGTTGGCCCAGGCTGGCAAAAACCAGCTGACCGCGCCACTCAAAGTCGGTGCGATCTACACCGTCGGCCCTTACCTGTTCCCGCATTTGATTCCGCAACTGCACCGGGTCGCCCCGCAAATGCCGTTGTATATCGAAGAAAACTTCACTCACGTGCTGCGCGACAAACTGCGTAACGGTGAGCTGGATGCGATCATCATCGCCCTGCCGTTCAATGAAGCCGACGTGCTGACCATGCAGCTTTATGACGAGCCGTTCTACGTCCTGATGCCTGCAGATCACCCATGGACTCAGAAAGAAACCATCGACGCCTCGGCGCTCAACGACAAGAGCCTGTTGCTGCTGGGCGAAGGTCATTGCTTCCGTGATCAGGTGCTTGAGGCTTGCCCGACCCTGACCAAGGGCAGCGAAGGTGCCAAGCACACGACGGTGGAATCCAGCTCCCTGGAAACCATTCGCCACATGGTTGCTTCTGGCCTGGGGATTTCGATCCTGCCGATGTCGGCGGTGGACAGCCATCACTACGCGCCTGGCGTGATTGAAGTGCGTCCGCTGACGCCACCGGTTCCGTTCCGCACAGTAGCGATTGCCTGGCGCGCCAGCTTCCCGCGGCCCAAGGCGATCGAGATCCTCGCTGACTCCGTGCGTCTGTGCTCGGTGGCACGTCCGAAAACCCAAGCGAGCTGAGTGGTCCCATGAGCGAGTTGTCTCAAGTCTCGGTCACCGCGCTGAAGGGTGTCGGCGAGGCCATGGCCGAGAAGCTCGCCAAGGTCGGTCTGGAAAATCTGCAGGACGTACTGTTTCACTTGCCGCTGCGCTATCAGGACCGCACCCGTGTTGTGCCTATCGGTCAGTTGCGTCCCGGCCAGGACGCGGTGATTGAAGGAACGGTCAGCGGCGCTGATGTCGTCATGGGCAAGCGGCGTAGCCTGCTGGTGCGTCTGAACGATGGCACTGGAAGCCTTAGCCTCAGGTTTTATCACTTCAGTAACGCGCAGAAAGATGCGCTCAAGCGCGGCACCCACATCCGCTGTTTCGGTGAGGCCCGGCCCGGCGCATCAGGTCTGGAAATCTATCACCCGGAATACCGTGCGCTGACCGGCAGCGAACCCGCTCCCGTGGAGCAAACGCTCACGCCGATCTACCCCACGACCGAAGGCCTGACTCAGCAGCGCTTGCGCCAGTTGAGCCAGCAAACGCTGACCCTGCTTGGGCCGAAAAGTCTGCCCGACTGGCTGCCTGAGGAGCTCGCCCGGGATTATCAGCTTGCGCCGCTGGATGATGCGATTCGCTATCTGCACCATCCGCCTGCAGACGCCGATGTTGAAGAGCTCGCCCTCGGCCATCACTGGGCCCAGCATCGGTTGGCGTTTGAAGAGCTGCTGACCCATCAGCTTTCCCAGCAGCGTTTACGCGAAAGCCTGCGTTCGCAGCGTGCTCCGGCGTTGCCGCTGGCCAAGAAGCTTCCGAAGCAGTTTCTCGCCAATCTTGGCTTCCCGCCCACTGGAGCCCAGCAGCGCGTCGGCAAGGAAGTGGCCTACGATTTGAGCCGGCCGGAGCCCATGCTGCGTTTGATTCAGGGCGATGTGGGCGCGGGCAAAACCGTGGTAGCTGCCCTGGCCGCGCTTCAGGCGCTGGAGGCTGGTTACCAGGTCGCGCTGATGGCACCGACCGAGATTCTTGCCGAGCAGCACTACATCAACTTCAAGCGCTGGCTGGAACCACTGGGCATTGAAACTGCCTGGCTGGCGGGCAAGCTCAAGGGCAAAGCTCGGGTCAGCTCGCTGGAGCAGATCGCGGGCGGCACGCCCATGGTGGTCGGCACTCATGCGCTGTTCCAGGACGAAGTGCATTTCAAGAATCTCGCCTTGGTGATTATCGACGAGCAGCACCGCTTCGGTGTGCAGCAACGTCTGGCCCTGCGCAAGAAAGGCGTTGGTGGCCTGATGTGTCCGCACCAGTTGATCATGACCGCCACACCGATTCCACGCACGCTGGCGATGAGCGCCTACGCGGATCTGGATACGTCAATCCTTGATGAGCTGCCGCCCGGACGTACCCCGGTCAACACGGTGCTGGTGGTCGACTCCCGGCGTATCGAAGTGATTGAGCGCGTGCGTGCGGCCTGTGCCGAAGGTCGGCAGACGTATTGGGTCTGCACATTGATCGAAGAGTCCGAAGAGCTGACGTGTCAGGCGGCGGAAACGTCCTTCGAAGAGTTGACCAGTGCATTGGGTGAATTCCGCGTTGGCTTGATTCACGGCCGTATGAAGCCGGCTGAAAAGGCTGCCGTCATGGCCGAGTTCAAGCAGGGCGCGCTGCAATTGCTGGTGGCGACGACCGTGATCGAGGTTGGCGTGGATGTGCCCAATGCCAGCCTGATGATCATCGAGAACCCTGAACGACTGGGGCTGGCTCAACTGCACCAGCTGCGCGGCCGGGTCGGACGTGGCAGCGCCGTCAGCCATTGCGTGCTGCTTTACCATCCTCCGCTTTCGCAAATAGGCCGCCAGCGGTTGGGCATCATGCGTGAAACCAACGACGGCTTTGTGATTGCCGAGAAGGATCTGGAATTGCGCGGCCCCGGCGAGATGCTGGGCACCCGGCAAACCGGGCTGCTGCAATTCAAAGTGGCCGACCTGATGCGCGACGCAGACCTGTTGCCTGCCGTACGTGATGCGGCTCAAGCCCTGATCGAACGCTGGCCGCAACATGTCAGCCCACTCCTGGAGCGCTGGTTACGTCACGGCCAGCAATACGGCCAGGTGTGATGCAAATCGTCGCTTTGATGATCGCATCACACCGGAAACATCCAAGCTGGTTATACTTCAGCGACTGTAGGAAATTGGATACCCGTCATGACAGAAGTTGCCCACGTCGATGAAGCGCCTCACGCCCCGTCCGTCATTCGGCAGTTGCTTGGCAAACTAGCGATCAGCTACCGCGAGGTCGATGAATCCCCGCACCTGCCAGCAGCACGAAGAGTCCAGGCCGTCCTGGTCGAGGATGCCGTTGGCGCACTTCTGATCCTTTTCCCGCAAAGCCAATTGCTGGACCTCAGCCGCATCACTGAGCTGACCGGTCGCAAGCTGGTGGCCGTGCCGCACTCGCGCATGCTGAAGATGCTGGCCAAGCACAGCCTGCAAGTGCTGCCGGGCTTGCCTGCCCTGACCAGCTCGCCGTGCCTGTACGATGATCGTTTGCTGCAAGAGCCTTCGGTGCTGATAGGCTCGGGTGAGCCCGGCGTCTTGCTGGAAATCAGCAGCGACGACTTCAAGACCATGTTGAACAAGGCCAGCGCCGCTCATTTTGGTGAGCTGCTGAGCACTATTCATCCCAACCTCGATCGTCCTGATGATGATCGCGAAGAAATTACTCAGGCCATGCAAGCCTTCACGGCGCGCCGTATCCAGCAGCGTCTGGAAGCGACCCTGGAAATCCCGCCGCTGGCCGAAACCGCGCAGAAGATCATCAAGCTGCGGGTCGATCCCGATGCGACCATTGATGACATTACCGGCGTTGTCGAGACCGATCCGGCGCTGGCTGCTCAAGTCGTGAGCTGGGCGGCATCGCCTTACTACGCGTCGACCGGCAAGATCCGCTCGGTTGAAGACGCCATCGTGCGCGTGCTCGGGTTTGATCTGGTCATCAACCTGGCACTGGGCCTGGCCTTGGGCAAAACCCTCAGCCTGCCCAAGGATCACCCGCAACAGACCACGCCTTACTGGCAGCAGTCGATTTATACCGCCGCTGTCATTGAAGGCCTGACCCGTGCGATGCCTCGCGCACAGCGCCCGGAAGCGGGCCTGACGTACCTGGCGGGTCTGCTGCATAACTTCGGTTATTTGCTGCTGGCCCACGTGTTCCCGCCGCATTTCTCGCTGATCTGCCGCCAGCTCGAAGTTAACCCGCACTTGCATCACAGCTTTGTGGAGCAACATTTGCTGGGGATCAGCCGTGAGCAGATGGGCTCTTGGTTGATGCGCTACTGGGACATGCCGGATGAGTTATGCACAGCCCTGCGCTTCCAGCACGACCCAACTTATGACGGAGAGCACAGCGCCTACGCCAACCTGGTTTATCTTTCGGTACGTCTGCTACGCCAGAACGGCATCGGTTCGGGTCCCAAGGAAGATATCCCCGACGAACTGTTCGCCCGCTTGAGCCTGAGCCGCGAAAAAGCAGAAGAGTCAGTGCGCAAGGTGCTTGAAGCCGAAGTGCTGCTACGGGAACTGGCTTCGCAGTTTTCTAGCTGATTCCTGTAGGAGCGCGCTTGCCTGCGACCGACCCGGACAGTCAGCTGACATCTTCGTCGACTGACCTGACGCAATCGCGGGCAAGCGCGCTCCTACAGTTAATATTCACCTTACACGCTCAATATTGAGTATTGCTCCAACAGGTTCTTGTCAAACTGTCTCCTCCGCCTCCCCAGGCAACTGCTCATCCAGATGCAGCCACGGCAGGCGATTGTCCGTCCAGATATGGCGGTCCGCAGGTGCCAGCTCCGGGTGATCGAAGGTGGCGACGGTAACGTCTATCTCTTCCGGGCTGTTGCGCGAGAGCAGAGCCAGTTGCGCCCCGCAGTTATTGCAGAAGTAGCGCACACAGGTCGGGCCGGAGTCGTAGGTCGCGGGGCTGCCCTCGGTCCATTCAAATGAACTGACCGGCACTGAAATCCAGGTCATGACAATGCCGCCCGACGTGCGACGGCATATGGAACAGTGACAGTGAGCGATGTCTTGCAGTGGCGCATCGAACTGATAACGCAGGTTGCCGCAATGGCATCCGCCGGTAGTGATCTGGCCCATATCCCTTTTCCCTTGTGCTAGACGTGCTGATGGAGTTCTGACCGTTCAGGCTCGCATTCGTCATTAAAAACTAACGCTCAAAGGTTTCAGCGGCGAAAGCTGAATGAAAGCTTGGCCGATTAGGATCAGCTCACCGCCGGCAACAGACCGGTCAGCCACCTGTGCGTTTCACAACGTACTAAGGCCCAGTTAACAACAACAAATGGTGACCCTGATGTGCTCTAGTGCCTTGCTGCATTCCCCGCTTTCGCCCCCACTCCCTGCGCCGCTCTTTTTGAGCTGATTAGCCTTTCGCCTTAGCCAATCGCGTACCGCCTGGAGTATTTACTATGTTGACCTTCCTCGGCTTTGCCATGGTCATTGCTTTCATGTACCTGATCATGAGCAAGCGTCTTTCCGCGCTGATTGCCCTGATTCTGGTGCCGATCCTGTTCGCCATCTTTGGCGGTTTCGCTACCGAAATCGGCCCAATGATGCTGGCTGGTATCACCAAGCTTGCGCCGACCGGCGTCATGCTGATGTTCGCCATTCTGTACTTCGCCTTGATGATCGACTCGGGGCTGTTTGACCCGGCCGTGCGTCAGATTCTGAGGTGGGTCAAAGGCGACCCGATGAAAGTATCGGTGGGCACTGCGGTGCTGGCACTGGTGGTTTCTCTGGACGGTGACGGCGCAACGACTTACATGATCTGCGTCGCAGCCATGCTGCCGCTCTACAGCCGCATCGGCATGAGCCCACGGATCATGGCCGGCCTGATCATTCTGGCAGGCGGCATCATGAACATGACCCCATGGGGTGGGCCGACCGCCCGCGCAGCCAGTGCGCTGCATGTGGAAGCGTCCGATATTTTCGTACCGATGATTCCTGCCATGTTCGCCGGTGTGGTTGCACTTCTGTTGATCGCCTACTTCTATGGCAAGCGTGAGCGTGCTCGTTTGGGCGAACTCCATCTGCAGGGCGATGAAGCCGATCACAGCGAAATCAGTGTTTCGCAGTTTCCGGATGCCCGTCGTCCGAAGATGATCTGGTTCAACGGTGCGCTGACTCTGTTGCTGATGATCTCTCTGATCATGAGCGTGTTGCCGCTGCCAGTCCTGTTCATGATTGCGTTCAGCATCGCGATGATCATCAACTACCCGAACATGCAGGATCAGAAAGATCGTGTGGCGGCTCACGCTGGTAGCGTGCTGTCAGTGGTCGGCCTGATTTTCGCCGCAGGTATCTTTACCGGCATTCTGACCGGCACCGGCATGGTTGATGCCATGTCCAAGAGCCTGTTGGCAGTGATTCCGGACGCAATGGGCCCGTACCTTGCGGTCATTACTGCTCTGGTCAGCATGCCGTTCACCTTCTTCATGTCCAACGACGCGTTCTACTTTGGCGTGTTGCCGGTACTGACTGAAGCGGCTGCTCACTACGGTATTTCCCCGGTGGAAATGGCCCGTGCCTCCATCGTCGGTCAGCCGGTTCACTTGCTCAGCCCGCTGGTTCCTTCGACTTACCTGCTGGTAGCTCTGGCCGGTATCGAATTTGGTGATCACCAGCGCTTCACCTTGAAGTGGGCAGTTCTGGTTTGCCTGTGCATAATGGTCGCCGCTTTGCTGATGGGGATCTTTCCTTTCTACAGCAGTCTATAAAGTCGGCTCACTTGTTTTGCGGCCCATGCCCCGGTCTTCATCGTCGGGTCTGGGCCGCAAAAGTTTAAACGCTCAAAGGATTACAAAATGGAATGGCTGACCAATCCTGAAATATGGATTGCTTTCTTTACCCTGACTGCCCTGGAAATCGTCCTGGGCATCGACAACATCATCATGATCTCGATTCTGGTCAGCCGCATGCCCAAGCATATGCAGGCGCGCACCCGGATTTTCGGTCTGGCGCTGGCCATGGTCACGCGCATCCTGTTGCTGCTGTCGATCACATGGGTCATGCGCCTTACCGCTGACCTGTTCGTCGTCATGGGCCAAGGGATTTCGGGTCGCGACCTGATCCTGTTCTTCGGTGGTCTGTTCCTGCTGTGGAAAAGCTCGCAAGAGATCTACCACGGTCTGGAAGGCGAAGAAGAGTCGACAGACGAACCAGGTGGCAAAGGTGGCAAGTTCATCTACACCATCATCCAGATCGCTATCATCGACATCGTGTTCTCGCTGGACTCAGTGATCACTGCTGTCGGCATGGTGTCCCACGTGCCGGTCATGGTTGCGGCCATCGTGGTTGCCGTTCTGGTGATGATGTTGTGCGCAGGCACCATCAGCGACTTCATCGAGAAGCACCCATCGTTGAAGATGTTGGCGCTGTCGTTCCTGATCGTCGTCGGTACCGTATTGATCGCCGAAGCGTTCGACGTGCATGTGCCTAAAGGCTACGTGTACTTCGCCATGGCGTTCTCGCTTGCTGTTGAAGCCATCAATATCAAAATGCGCGTTGCGCATGCGAAGAAGAAGGCACAAAGCGAGCCTGTAAAACTGCGTAAGGACGTGCCGGGCCAGTAAGCCGGTGTGTCACTGAAAAAAGGGGCGCACTGATGCGCCCCTTTTTTTGCATGCAATCGCAGTTCGTGCAGTGTAAATGCGGTTCTGGTGGGAGCGAATTCATTCGCGAAGGGGCAATTACAGATGATAAATATCCATCGGATGTACCGGCCTATCGCGAATAAATTCGCTACCACAGGGATCGCGTTCTTTTTTTTGCCTGCAATCGCAGTTCGTGCAGTGTAAATGCGGTTCTGGTGGGAGCGAATTCATTCGCGAAGGGGCAATTACAGATGAT
>NZ_JAWHNU010000024.1:0-80443 GCF_032582135.1 Pseudomonas syringae group sp. J309-1
GTATTTCTTGGTCATGGTGACTCCTCAATGGATATAGTTTCCCCTATTGAGGTGTCCGGGGTCATTAGACCAGCTCAGTGCTTAAGGCTTTTGTTCCGGGCTTTCACGCGTTGCTCTCGAATTTTGACCAGTTCCTCCCGCATTTCCCGATGCCTTTTCGAGTTGAGCATCAGCAGCCCAAGCAAAGGGAAAAGTATTCCAGTGGTGTAGGAGAACATGTGCGGCCTGTAGCCAAAGGTGAGTAGCACCGTGAGCAGGCTGATTATCAGCAATGCGACGATGATCCAGACACCCCAGGTCCTCCCCCGGATCATCATGAAATTACCGAAACACAGGACCACCGAGAGCGCGATGGCTGCCATCGCCGAGTAGCTACCCCGCTCGGAATACTCGCGAAAGTAAGTGCTGCTAGCCAATGAGATGGCGGCACTTATGGAAAATACCGCGAGAAAAAATGCGCCGATGAATGTTGGGAAATATCTGGCAAGGAAGGCTTGTAAGCCGTCGGTCTGCATCATGGTGCTAGCTCCTCGTAAAGACCGACCGCGATGCTTTGAACTGTGCCGCTGCCTACCAAACCGATAGATGCTCCCAGCGCGTCTTGTATCTGGGTGCGTGTGGCATGCTGTATTTGCGTGGGAGTAAAGCGTTTCGTGAGAGCGCCGGATTGCTGCTTTAGTTTTAGCAATTTGCTTGTGAGCTCCGGGTGCTTAAGCGTGAGCAACTCCTCCGTCAAAGCTTTACGCTGCTGTCTGGACAGGCCTTTCGACGTTTCATACCAGCTACGGCCTGTGGCTGCCTTACGAGCCTGTAAAAACCTGAGTGTTGTCAGTCCTGATGCACCAACTCCTAGCAGAGAAACAGCATCCAGAACGGGCGTAACGTTACGGTACCAGTTAGCGTCGTCCATCGAGTCGTTAGCTAATGGGTCGTCTGTTTCATTGTAGGTGCGCACCATTCCAATTACACATTGCCCGGTACTTGCAGTCGCAGCAGCAACCCCAATCCCCGCAACCACAATACTAGCCCCCGCCGTAAACGGCACCGCCACCGTTCCGCTGAACACCACGAGCCAGCCCAGTATTGCGCCAGCGCAGGACAGGGTGGCGCCGACCGCTTCCTTGACCACGCGCGATTCACGCGGGTTGTTTTGCACCTCGTGGGCAAACTGGGCGGGAGCGATGTATTTCTTGGCTTCGCGCAGGATGATGCGCTTGGGCTGGATGCTGCAGATGGGCGTGAATTCGCGCAGTGTGACGACGTTGAAATCAGCGTCTATGTAGACCACGCCAGCACCCACGATGCCGGGGTCGGCATCAATCGCGGCGAACAGCCGGGGCAGGTTTATGCGGCTTTCGATGCGTTGGCGGGCCAGGAATTGAGAGGGGTTGTTGCTCAGTCCGGTGAGAATCTGGGTCATGTTGTTTCTTCCTTGTCATGCACGATAAACCACCAGCAGCCCCCTCATGCAGAGAGGGCCGATGGCGGTTATCGATTACAGCGACAGCCAGTCAATCAAACGTTAGGGCAAGGAACCGGAGCCCAGTCGCCTACGTCAGGGCTTTTGCACATGCCCTCAACCTGGCTTTTACCAGCGGTGGCAACCTTGTCGCTTTCAGCCTGCTTGGCTTTGGCGTCGACCAGGGTTTTCTCGGTCTTCACGGCTTCTTGTGGAACGACCGGCAGTTTGGCTTTCGCTGGCTGCTTGGTCTTTTTCTTGGTGGTCGCTGCGGCAGCTGGAGCGGCGTCGGCTGCAGCCACGGTTGCTACGTCGGTGCGCTGTACGCCGACTTGTTGCAGGTCTTTTTCGTAAGCCTGGGTGTAGTTGCTCAGGTCTTCACTGGCACGACCGTTTACGGCAGTGATCAGGTCGTTGGACTCTTTCAGGCCCGATACGATTTCCGCCAGGCGCTTACGGCCTTCGGTGTCGTTGATGGTCTTGGCTTTGCGGGCCGTCATCAGGTTGGCGAACTGCTGCTGGTAGCAGGACTGCGAAGCACGAGCGTAAGCAGTGCTGCGGTCGATGTCAGCGGCGCTTTTGTTGATGTCGCCTGCGTACGAAGCGATACGCTGCTTGTCATCGGTGATCTGCTTCTGACGCTCGGTGTAGTAACCGGCTGCGCCGCCGACCAATGCCCCGCCCGCTGCGCCGATGGCGGCGTTGCGGCCACGCTTCTCGGAGTCACCGGTCAATGCGCCGGCCAGTGCGCCACCCACAGCGCCCAATGCGGCACCGGTAGCGACCGATTTGGTCATGTCCGAATCAGTGCTGCGCAGGTGTTGTACCGGCTCGTAGCATGTCGGGTAGTACTCGACCTTGGTGGTCGCGCCTACTTTGGACACTGGCGAGCTGGCGCAACCGGTAAGAATGACCGCGCCAAAACCAGCCGCGGTCATCATCAGAGCGCGACCAGTGGAACGGGTGAGCAGGGGTTTACGGGACAAAAGCATATTTGCGTTCTCTTCTTTAGTTTGGACTAGCCCGACGCGGCTTACAGCCGCCCGAGTCCCCTCTGTATTTGCAAGACTACGACGGGTCATTGCTGACCTGCCGATGCAAGCAATTCCTTCAATATCGCCGCCGGATCGGCCCGCTTTTGCTGGCGGTAGTTACCGACATGACGCACGAATAGTGTTGCCCGTGTCACCAGACTCTTGCCGATGATCGGTTTGCGATTGAGTTCTTCCTTGATGCGTTGAAATTGCGCCTGGATCACCGCATCGGTGTAGCGGGTGCCGGTGGCCAGGTTGTCGATGTAGATTGCAACGGCGCCATCCAGCGCGTTGCGCCCGTTGTCCAGCGCTGTGCCGAACAGCTTGGCGGTCGCCTCATCCTTGGCGTCCAGCGCCTGCTGCTGGCTCTTTTTCAGATTGGTCAGCCGGATGTTGTAGTTGCTGATGGTCTCGGCCACCAAGGCCGCTGACTGGATCAGGTTGCCTGCGGCCTCTTCGCGCTGTCGGGCGATCAGCGAGACGTTGCGCTTGAGCTCTTCGTTGACCAGGCCCAGCTCGGCTTGCAGGCGCGGATCGGCGCTGGCGGCGATGATGCTGTCCAGACGCTTGGTCGGATCCTGAGCGTCATCAATGGCGTCGGTCAGCGAGGCCAGACGACCTTCCTTTTCCCACTGGGTGAACAGCTCTTTGTAGCGTGAGCGGGGTGCCGACAACGCGCCAATGGCAACGCGAAAACCGGTGGTTTCATTGCTCTGTTCGGTGCCGTCGGCGGCAAACAGCGGGTACTCGCGGCGCATGCCGGTAAACAGCGTGCCTTCGCCCTCAAGGTAGTTGCCACCTTTGGCAACGAAGCCGCCGTAGGTGCCCTGGCGACGCCCGGCATGAACCAGTTGGAAAGACTCCTGAACCATCTCCGCCGCGTTGCCGATCACGTCGAACATGCCAATAGGGTTAGGCAGTTTGGTGCCAATGGGCGTCAGTCTTGCGGCCTGGCCGGTACCGCCCGCCACCTGATTGAAGACTGCCCAGTCTGCGAGCGGGCCGTCGCTTTCGCTTCCTTCAACACGACGAGGGAACAGCCGGGCTTCTAGCTCCTGCCGACTGACCGCCTGACCGCCACGCGCCGCGAACTCCCATTCCACTTCAGTGGGCAGGCGAACGAATCCGATGCCACCGTCCTCGACGTCGTTACCGCGGCCGCTGACTGGCAGCAGGTCGCGATGGTTTTTCATCAGCCAGGCGCTGTAGACCGCCGCAAAGCGTTCGGCTTCGAAGCGCGACAGTTTGACCTTCGGCAAGCGAGCGGCCATGCCTTGGGGCTCTTCGCATGCCGGGGCAGGTTCACCGCTGGCCAGCGACTGAGCCTGAGCCATGACTTGTGCGTATTGACGTGCCGTGACCTCGTACTTGCCGATGAAGTACATCATCGGCTTGAGCGGCGTGCCCTTGTCGGTTTTGGGCAGTACCGGGCCAATGGTTTTGCCCCAGTCACTGGACAAGTCCTTGAGGGTGAACTGACCGTTGATGAAGTCGCGCCGATAGCCGGAAATAAACGACTGTTTGTAGCCAGGCTCGCCTTCGCTGAACGGATAGCCGAGGCTGATTTCGCGATCATCCAGGCTGCCTTGCGCGAGGATGTAAACGTAGCGAAAGACCATTTCGCCGTCACAAGGCAGCGGCAGGCTGACGTCATCCGGCAGTGGCTTGGGGTTGTCCAGTTTGTCGGTATCGTCGGCCAGCACCTGACCGGCCATACACAGCGACACAACAGCCAAGGCCAGCGCGGCTTTGCGAAACTCAAACATCTCGAATTCCTTCTGAAGCTTCAATTCGGGCCACGCGCCAGCCGCCCATCGCCGCCGCGCTGAGGCTGGCACCGAGCACCGCGAGCAGGGCGACGAGGTAGTGAACAGGTAACAGGTGACTGGCGTACTCGTTGGTTGCCTGCGCGAACAATCGGTTCAGTCCAGTTTCGGCCAGGCCATACACGCCGGCCGCGAGCAGGGCCGCCAGCCCGCCGCTGTAGAGAGCCTGGAGCACCACGAACAGCAGCAGCGCGCCGGTACTGAAACCGAGCAAACGCAAGACCGATAGCTCACGCCGCTTACGCTCAACGGCCGCCAGCGCCCCGGCGAAAATCGCGGCGAATGCACCGGTGACGGCCAGCCCGGCAATGATCCAGAAGGTGATGGACAGGTTGTTGCTCAGGGACCGAACCTGATCGATGGCCTGTGCCTGAGTTGAAACCAGTTGTCCGCTGTCAGCGAAATAGCGGCGAAGGGATTCGACGCCATCGAGGTCGTTTGCATACAGCCGGAACGCCGGGTAGACCCGCTTTTGCGCAGACGTTGTAGGGTCGCCTGACCAGCCCAAGGCTGTGACTTCACGGCCGTCGCGGTAATCTTCGGCAGCTTCCAGCAGGCTCAGCGTTGCGAACATTGCATCGCGCTCGAAGGCTGCCAGAGGCAACACCGCCAGCACTTGCAGACGAGTGCGTTGCACCTGTGCCTGACCGGCGACTTGCCGGGTGAAAGAGGCGTCCAGCCAATCGCCCGGTTTGCTGCCAAGTTTTTCCGCAGCGGTGTGACTGAGGACCACGCTGTTGATTTGCACTGGCACTTTCAGACCTTCCAGCAGCGGGTCACCGGCCGCCGTGGGGATCATCTCGACGTTCACCGCCGGACCTGCCGCCTGGCTGTTCAAATCTGCGGTTGCTGCGATTTGTCGGGTGCGCGGTATGGCGAATGCCACGTCAGGCCGTTGTGCCAGGAGTTCGACGAAGCCTCGGGTGAAGCGGCCGCCGCCCATGGGGATTACTTCGCGCACGCCGGGATCTTGTTCCAGACGTTGGGTCAGGCTACTGATCAGGCCGAACTTGAGGCCAAACAGCACTAGCAGCGGTGCGATCACGGCCACCAATGCCAGCACGGCACAGGCCGAAAGGCGTGCATCGGCGCGGTAATCTTGCCAGGCCAGGCTGGCCACTAGAGAAGGGCGCATCAGCGGGCCTCCTCAAGGGTTGCCGTGACACCGCCGTCCGGGTCGCGTCGGCAAGCAATCCGCAGGCAACGCAGGCCGTTTGTACGAGCCAGTGTTTCGTCGTGGGTGGCGATCACGCAGCAGGTCTGCTGATCTGCCGCGCCTCTGAGCAGAAGCTGCATGACCCTGTTGGCATTGAACGGGTCCAGTGCGGCGGTGGGTTCATCGGCCAGTACCAATTGCGGCGAGTGAGCCAGCGCACGGGCGCAACTGACTCGTTGGCGCTGCCCAACGGAAAGCGAAGGTGGCTTCTTGTGCAGTTGGTCGGCGATTTCCAGTTGCTCGGCCAGGCGCTGCACGCGGCCGTCGTCCTTCAGGCCGAGTAACTGGCGGGGCAGGGTGATGTTGCCGCGCACATCGAGATAGCTCAGCAGGCCGCCGGTTTGCAGTACGTAACCCAGATGACGGCTGCGCAATTGCGCCAGGTGGTTCTGCTGCGCGTTACGCCACAGGCCGCCGACGTCGAATTCGCCTTGTGACGTCGAGAAGTCAAAACGCTGGGCATGATCCGGCGACGACACCAGCGCCAGCAGATCCAGCAGCGTGCTCTTGCCACTGCCGCTTGGCCCAAGCAACGCCCATTGTTGTCCGGCAGTCAGCTCCAGGCGCGGAATCACCAGGCTGTAACGCTGGCTGCCCGAGCCTCGCGTCTTGCGCACATCTCGCAGGCTGAGCATCAAGGCAGCGTCGACAGCGGGACGCGATACAGCGCGTCGCCCGGCTCGGCGTCGCCGAACCGGACCCAGTTGGCCAGATCATTGTGGAAGGTTTCGTATAGACGGATTTTCGAATCCAGTTCGTCGATGAAGTCTTCCTGTTCCGCCACGCTCAACGACAGCCACAAGTCCTGAGTCATGCTCAACGCCTTGCTGCGATAAGGCAGGCCATCAAGGTATTCACCGAGGACGCCGCCTTCGGCCAGTTTTGCGCCTTTGCGCAGTGCCGAAGGATCACGACTCATGTAGGCGCTGGCGCTGGCGATTTCCTGGAAAAAGTCCTTCGGTGATGTCTTGGTTTTGCGAGCGGCATCAACGATCAGCTTCAGGGATTGCTGCAGGTCGTTGAGCTGCAACTTGGTCAGCATGACGCAGACCTGAAACGCGGGCAGCGTCGGGTTGGTCAGGTCGCGGTCTGCGGCCCAGGCGCTGACCAGTTGCGGGGCCTGACTCGCCGATTTACGCCCAAGGAAATCCATGTGCATCGCATAACCGATGGCCGCTGACTTGTCGGCAACGCTGGGCGCAGCAGCCAGATTTGGCACAGCCTGCGGTTGGTTGCTGCGTACCTGATGCACAAGGTCGGCGAATACCGTGCCGATCTCATCGACTTGCGCGCCGAACTTACCGACATCGCCGCCCGCGACGGGGATGTAAAGATCGCCGATTTTCGGGTTGGCGTCGGCGGTCAGCGTTCGGTATTGCTGCTCGGCCTGCGCATGGTTTTTTTTGCCTGCGTCAGTGCGCAAGTGCAGCGCATAGATTTTGATCTGCTTGCTCAGCGCCGCCTGACGGACCTCCGCCTCGTTCATTTGCGTGCTGCTGTAAGGGTCGTTTTTGCGCAGAGAACCGGCATCACTAACCAGCAGGATCAAGCGCCCGCCGTAACCTGACCAATCCATGTCGTTGACTGCCCGCATGACCCCCGCGAACGAATCTTCGTTGAAGGAATGGCTCGATACCGAGGTTGCCTTGACCTGACTGGCCAGTTGCATGAATCGCTCTGGATCGCGACCCTGATCAAGGGTGATCAGGGTTTTACTCAAGTATTCCAGTCCAGGGGTCTTACTGACATTGTTACGAAACCCGACCATCCCGAAGCTGACATTGTCCAGCTCACCGCGCTGAGCGATCTTGCTCTGCAGTTCGTGCACGACGGTGCGAACCTGATCGATGTAGGGCTGCATCGACACCGACGTGTCCACAACCAGCACGACTGCCGTGCGGAAGTTGTCGGTGCTGGCCTGTGGTTTAGCGTTCGCGCTATCGGCAGATTTGCGTTGCTCGCTGCCGGGGTCGATGGACGCCACATTCAACAACTGAACAGGCTGGCCGTTTTCATCGAAGGTTTCCCGGGATTCGAAAATCGGCAACAGGTAGAACTGATCCGGCGGTACTGCGCTGGCGCTGGGCTCCAATGCCAGCACCTGCTGGCTATCGTCCGGGTCGTTTTGTGCCTTGAGCAACAGGTTTCTTGCGGCGGTGGTGTTGCTCAGCATGTTTTCCAGTTCGCCGGGCTGGCGCAGGAACATCACGGGTGAACGGCCGGAGCGCTCAGTGAATTTAAGCACCAGGCTCTGTTTCCAGTCGCTGATCTGGGCAGCAGGCAGCCAGCCCTCGCTGCGACCATCGCTGGCAGGGCCGACGCGTAGCCACTGGGTGCCATCGACGGTCTGGCGCTGATAAACGTAAAGCACAGAAAACGACGGTAATGGTTTGTTTGGCTGACCACCCGGTTCGCTCGCATAGCTTGCGCCGGGCTTGCTCAACACACGCTGAAACAGGGTTTTCTTGCCGGGCATCAGCAGTGGGCGCTGTCCGCCATCAGCGTTGGCCGCAAGGGCCGGATCCACCGCTGACGATTGACCGACAGGTGCTGTGTTTGCCGCTGAAGAGCGGGGTGTTGTCGGTGTGTTATCGGCCTGGTTCATTTCCGTTGAGCTTTGCGAACTCATCCACCAGTAACCGCCGCCTGCCAGGCCCAAGGCAGCAGCAATGGCGACACCGAGCAACGCCAGCATCGGGCCTCGACGCTGGCTGGAAGCCTCCGTCTTTTCTGCTGTCGGTTTTGCCTGTGGGGGCGGCGGCGACGTTGGCGCGCTGCGCGGAATCTCGATGGACTCCGGGGTGATTCCGGCCAGATCAAGACCTGCCTGTGGTGGAATCGGTAGTGTTTGAATGAGCGTGCTTTCAGTCGCTGCCGACGGCAGGTTATCCAGCGCTGCAATCAGTTGCTCGGCATTGGCAAAACGCTCCGCCGGGTCCTTGGCCAACAGCCGACGCAGAATGTCCTGATAGCGGTCATGATGGATTGGCAGCTCTGGCAACGGCTCGGTCAGGTGGGCCAGCGCAGTGGAGAGTGCGTCGACGCCGGTGTACGGCAGCCTGCCGACGAGGATCTCGTAAAGCACCACGCCCAGCGCATACAGGTCGGCGCGTCCATCGATGTCCTGCCCGCGAGCCTGTTCGGGGCTCATGTAGCTGGGAGTGCCCACGGTGAAACCGGCCTGAGTGAACTGCGTGCGGTCGTCCAGGGATTTGGCGATGCCGAAGTCCGACAGCACGGCTGTGCCGTCGGCACGGAACAGGATGTTGGCCGGTTTCACATCGCGATGGACCAGCCCTTGAGCGTGGGCGTAACCCAGCGCGGAGGCGATCTGGCGGATGAACAGCAAGCCTTGCTCAGGGCTCAGGCCCTCAGCGATGCGCTCCTTCAGCGTGCCATTGGGCAAGTATTCCATGGCCATGTAGTACAGCTCGTCTACATTGCCGATGTCATGGATGGTGACCGTGTGCGGATGCGACAACCGCGCGAGGGTGCGTCCTTCGCGCAGAAAGCGCTCGCAGAAGCTGGGGTCGGCGGCGAGCGACGCGGCCATGATCTTCAGCGCCACCTTGCGTTGCAGTGAACGCTGGGTCGCCAGATAGACCGTGGCCATGGCGCCTTCGCCAATCTCACCTTCTATGTCAAAACCGGGTATCAAGATATCCATGGATGCTTTCTTCAGTTGGCTTTGACGACGATTGCCGTGATGTTGTCGGGTGCACCACGCGTCAACCCGAGGTGTATCAGGCTGCGCACCACCTGATACGGGTCGCTGTGGCCAAGTACGTCGCGAATTTCATGATCTTCAGCGGTCTTGTTCAGGCCGTCGCTGCACAGCAGGTAGGTATCACCGGGGACGATCTGAAGCGGCACCATGGCCAGCTCCAGTCCTTCTTCCACGCCAATGGCGCGGGTCACGATGTTGGCGCGCGGGTGCACTCTGGCCTGTGCTTCGCTGAGCAGGCCGCTGTCCTGTAAGTCCTGGACGTAACTGTGATCACGAGAGAGGCTTTCCAGTACACCGTCGCGCAAGCGATACAGGCGGCTGTCACCGGCCCACAGGCACACGCCTTCGTCCTCTCTTACGGCGAGCAACACCAGCGTGCTGCCCATCATGCTCACGCCACGGGTTTTGGTTTCTTCGCGCACCGTCGCGTTGACCTCGGCCATCCGGGACCGCAACTCGCGGGTGTACAGCGACAGATCCTGCGACACCGGAATACCCCGCAGACTGTCCACGATCAGGCTGCTGACATAGTCCCCGGCGGCGTGACCACCCATGCCGTCGGCCACAGCCCACAGACCGTTGTCGGTCGCTTCCAGAAAGGCGTCTTCATTGATCTTGCGCACCATGCCGACGTGGCTGTAGCAGGCAGATTTATAGGTGATGCGAGACATCTAGTTCGTGGCTCCTTGCCCAAGCAGAAAACTGCCGAATTGCGCGGCGGCTGGCAGCCCTGTGCAATGCAGCAGGCCCGGCGCGATCTGTTCCGAGCCCTTGCCCCACCACAGACTCGCGTGGTCGCAGGCCTTGTCCACCAGTGCCGCGCTGCGCTGGGCAGGTTCCGTCGCGGCCATTCGCTGCAGGCCAGCGAAGTTGCCCACAGGCTTTCGTGGTGTGGCAGGCAGCGCACCCAGTGCTTGCAGGTTGCTGTCGAAGGTTTCGAAGCTGGCGCCTTCGTCCAGCGTCGAGAGCAGCAATGATTCGGTCTGTTCGAACCAGTCTTCAGGGCCGGTCACCACTGCGCCAAGGCTGTAATCGCTCGCCAGAGGTTGAGCGACGGTCAGCGGAAAATAACGCCCGACCCGATCAATACTCGGCATCAGCACACCCACCACGGCATCGGGCCCGCACACGCCGGGGGCCAGTGCGAAACGCCAGAGCGGGCTGACCAGATAAGCGTCCAGCCACTGGCTGCCCAGTTGCTGTTGGCTGGCGAGCAACCCGGCGGCGAGCCAGGCGTCCCAAGGCTTGATAAAACTCTGCGGCAGGCCACGGCTGACAAAATCGCCGCGGCTGGCCAGCTTGCCGTAAAACCCTGTCGTCATAACCGCTCCGGCAGGCTGAAGCCGCTGAGGACGCGACTCTTGAATGGGTTGAAAGCACTGTTGGCGCGCAGCTCGTAGGAGATGCTCGCGCTGTCGACCCGCAGGCGCAGATTGAAACGGTCCGGCGAGCTGCCCGCCACCAGATCCGATTGCTCCAGCAGACGGAACCAGGCCCAGGGGCCGTCCAGGGTAATGGCCGAGCGACCACTGGCCGATGGCGGCGAAATGGACATACGGACCACGCCGATGCTCCCGGCATTCGGCCATTGCATCGCCACGGGGCGGCTTGGGCCGTGGTCGTAGCTGATCTGCTGGCCATCAAGGTCGAGCAGGAACTGGGTAATCGAAGCATCCATGGCCACCGGCTTCAGCTCGAAGCGCACCATCGGTTGAGTTCCACCCGAACGGAAGAACGCATCACGGATCGCCGCAGCACGCTGAAAGGTCTGCAGCACGCCTGCATTGATCCCCAGTTTCTGTGCCGCACCGGGCTGCCAGCGCCAGGTGGAAGCCGATGTATCGACGTAAGGTTGCAGGTATCTGCGGAAGTAGTTGTCCATCACCCCGCCAACCCCGAAGAACTGGCCGAAGTCATCCAGGGTGGCATCGCGATTGCTGCCGGGCGACAGGGGATAACGCCCGCTCAGGGACTGGCGATAAACGTTGACCACTTCGCTCACCCAGGCGGCGTTCAACTGGTTACGCACACCGCCCATCATCGTGTTGGTGGTTGAGCTGACCACGGATTTGACCAAGCCCTGTACCAGAGGCGGTTGGCGCTCTGCCGTCAGGCTGACGCGTTGCGCTGCTGCCGTGGCCGAGTTTTTCGCTTCGCCAAGCAGTGCATCGCCGCTGGCACCGACCATGGCACTGACCTGTACATAAAGCGCATTCATGTCCGCCAGCAGACCGTCAATGGCAGCCGGTTCGCCTTCGCCCTTGCTGACCAGACTGTTGAGTTCGGCAAAGTGCGCACTGACCGGGTCTTCGCTGCTGACCGGCGTTGCGGTGTTGCTGGCCGGTGGTTCCTGACCCAGCAACGAGCCGAGCTTTTGCTTGAGCTGATCGACATTGCCATCGACTTTCTTGCCTTGAGCAGCGAGCAGTTTTTCTTCCTGTTGCAGGTCTGTTTCTTTGGCGACGGCCACCAGCAGTTTCTTCAAGGGCGAAGAAGGTCCGGAGAGGACGCGCAGCACGTCCGCGGCCTGCGCCACGCTGGTGATGGGCACGAAGTCGATGTCGGCGAGCAGGGCGTCCCAGTTTCTCAGGTAGTCCTGGAAATACAGACGCCTAACGTCAGCGGCCAGACTGGCAACATTCTGTTGATCAGCCTGATCGCGGCCCAGCACCCATTGCTCTTCTGCCAGCGTGCCCGCTTGCGTCAGGCTGGTGGCCAGAAAGGCTTCCCGATAGCCCTTGGCGGTAAAAAAGCCGCTCAAAGGATCGCCCAACGGTTTTCCACTCTTGCGCGCAAACACCAGTGGCGCATCGCGACCGGCCGCCTCACTGAGGCGAAAGTCAGCGACCCCTTCGGGCAGTTTGTGTCGCTTGACCCGGTCATAAACGCGTTGCGCAACGGGCAACTGTTGCAGTTGGCGGCGCAGGTCGTCGATCAGGCGCTGGTCCAGGCGTGCGTTAGGCGGGTGGCGCTCGAACAGCGCCTGCAGATGTTCACCCAATTGCTGGCGTTGTTCCGGCGGCAGGTCGCGGGGCAGGTTTTGGTCCCAGTCCAGAGCAATCCATGCCTTGATGAAGTCAGGGTCGTAATGCTCGTTGTCGGCGAGCATCAGGTAGGCCTTCAGACCTTCGTACAGGTAATCGGAACTGCCACCGCTGTGGAGTTGCTCTTCAATGCGCGTCACCAGGCGTGGTGCGAAGACCGCGATGAGGAGTTTGCGATAGACGCTGCCGGACTCTGCCTCAAGCATGTCGCCTTGATAAAGCCCCAGCCCCTCAGACCAGTCCGGTGCGTCACCTGCCAGATGCTTGACCGCATTGAGCAATGGCAATACCGCCAGCACATCGCGTTGTGCCGGGCTCAGGTTTTGTACGCTTTGGCCCAAAGGCGCGACCTTCTGATCGACCTGAGCGATGTACGCCTGGTTGGCGCGATAACTGACCCACCACAATGCACTGACCGTCAGCACCACCGCGATGGTCGCTGCCAGAACCCCGCGGGCGATCCATTTGCGGCGCTGTTCGACTTTCGGGTTGACGCCCACCAGTCCCCGCTCGGCAAACGCCACGGCGGTGAACAGCTTGTGGATGAAATAACTGCGCCCGGTGCCGCTCTGGCGCGCCAGATGCTGGCGGTCCAGGCTCATGCTTTGGGCCATGGCGCCGATCAGGCGGTCAATCGGGCTGCCTTCCTGGGTGCCGCTGGTGAAGTACACCCCACGCAGCAAAGCACGGTCTTCGTAGGCGTTGGGTTTGAATACCCCGTCCAGGAAGCTTTGCAGGCAATCCTTCAACGCGCCGAATTGCTGAGGGAAGCCGTAAATCAGATCTCGCCGTGCCGGATCACGTTCTTGCTGCAAGCGCTCCACCAAACGTGCGTTGATTCGTTGCTCCAGCAGGGCGAATTCACTGAGAAATTCAGCCAGCGGACCTTGCGCGTTCTTGCCATCGTCGAGGGCGAAGGTCATCCCCCAGACCTGCTCCCGCTCTTCTTTGCTCAAGGCATCGAAGAACTCCATGAAGCCAGGCACCAGATCCAGCTTTGTCAGCATCAGGTAGATCGGGAAACGCACGCCGAGCTGGGTATACAGCTCTTGAATACGCGCGCGGATTGCAACGGCATGCACCTCACGCTCAGCATCAGTGCCGAGCAACAGGTCAGACAGACTGATGGCAATGAAAGCGCCGTCGATAGGACGCCGCGAACGCTGATTTTTCAGCAGGTCCAGAAAGCCCAGCCACGCGGCTTTATCGACCTGCGCATGGCTGTCCTGAGTGGTATAGCGGCCGGCGGTATCGAGCAAGACGGCCTGATCGGTGAACCACCAGTCGCAGTTACGCGTCCCGCCCACACCCCGAATCGCGCCCGCACCCATCTGCGCCGCCAGCGGAAAGTGCAGGCCGGAATTAACCAGCGCAGTGGTCTTGCCCGAACCCGGCGGGCCGATGATCACGTACCACGGCAGTTCGTACAGATTGCGTCGCTCATCGCCGCCCAGTCGGGCTTTCTTGAGCAGTGTCAGCGCTTCGTCCATGCGTTGGCGCAAGGTGGCGAGTTCTTCTGCCGTGGCGACACTGGCCGGGTCCGGAGCCTCTTGCGCAGCCAGGCTTTGCATGACTCTGGCGGCCTGACGACGCGCCTGAACGATGCGAAATACCCGGTACGCGAGCCACGCCGCGAACAGCAGGATGATCAGCGCCCAGCGACGGCCTTCCGGCACCAGGGCTTCGAGCAACGGACCGACAAACCAGATAATCAAACTTAACGCGATCAGTCCCAGAACCGGGACGATCCAGCGAATGAAAAAACCGAAAAACGCCTTCACTCGACCCCCTCCGCCAGAACAGTGATTTCTACCCGGCGATTCTTCGCCCGGCCTTCGCTGGTGTTATTCGGTGCCAGCGGCTCGGTGTCGCTACGCCCTTCGGCGGTAAAGCGCTGCGGCTGACCGGTTTTAGCGGCGAGAATCTGCAGCACCTGCTCGGCACGCGCTTGGGACAACGCCCAGTTCGAAGGGAAGCGCAGCGTGGCGATAGGGCGATTATCACTGTGGCCCGTGACGCGAACCTGGCCTTTGACGTTACGAATCGCGTCGGCGATGCGCAGCATCAGGGGCTGGTAATCGTCGACGATGCTGGCGCTGGCGGAAGCGAAGAGCTCGTCACCACGAATGGTTACCACCGAGCGATCCACAGCGTCTTCCACGGAGACCCGGCCTGCCTTGATTTCATCAGCGAGGAAGCCCGCCAGACGCGGACGCTCTACCAGCTTGGGTTGCACGACAGGACGGTCGATGGCCTGCACCGGAATTTCACCCAGTGCATGGATGTTCTTGAAGACCGGTTCGGCATCGGATGCCAGCTTCAGGCGCAGGCCGAAGAGCAGCAGTAACAGCAGCGCCAGGCCAATGGCTACGCCGACCCAAGGCGGCATGAATTGGGAAAGGCGATCACGCGCCACGCTCAGCCCGCGCCAATGAGGCGACAGCTCGCGTTCGTATTCACCCCGTGCACTGCGGATGGCTGCACTGGTCCGCTCACGCAAAGCGTCCAGCTGACTGCGACCGTCATTCATTACCCGATAGCGGCCCTCGAAACCCAGGCACATGCACAGGTACAGCAACTCCAGCAGATACAGGCGTTCGCGCGGGCTTTGCAGGCAATGTTCCAGAAGCTGAAAGACCTTTTCACCGCCCCAGGCTTCGTTGTGCACCGTGATCAGCAGGCTTTGTTTGCCCCACTCACTGGTGCTGCCCCAAGGCGTGCTCAACACTGCTTCGTCCAGCGCGGTACACAGCGCATAACGCGCCAGCAGCACCTCATTGCGAGCGATACCGGCTGCTTCGGCGTCCTGTTCGAACTGGCGCAGATAACCCAATAGTTGTGCGCGCAGGCTCGCCGGTGCGGGATGCGCGATGGTGCTGCGCAAGCGCGTGAGCAAAGCCAGCAATGGCCCGGCGGCGGACTCCAGCGGGTTCAGGCCTTGCGCCTTGCCGGTCAGCGCCGGGCCGGCGGGAGCAGCAGGTGGGGCCGTCGGTTGCTCCGGATTTACCGGCTGCGGCCCGCGTCCACCGGGTCGCGGCATGAACTGCGTGCGGTCATTGGGGGATTCAAACGGGTTCGAAGGATCGTCGTTCCGGGTCATCGCCATTTATCCTCGGATGGCCCAGAAAGCCAGGTTCAGCCCAGGGAAATCACCGGCTACATGGAAAGCAAAGCCACCGGAATTCATCAGCTGTTTCCAGTGTTCACTGCCACGGTCCAGTTCGTAATAGGTGGAGCCTGCGTGATACGGAATCTGGCGAGGCGCAACCGGCAATGGCAGCAGGCCGATTCCCGGCAGTTGCAGGTTGACCAGATCCCGGATGTGTTCAACCGAACCGACTTTGCTCTGTTGGGCAAAGCGGCCGCGCAAGGTTTCGCCCGGCACGTCGGCGCGGACGACAAGAATGAAGCTGGCGCTTTCGATCAGGCTGCGGTCGGCCAGCATGGCGACATGAATACCGTAGGCTTTCTCGACAATCGGAATCGGCGTGGCTTTGCTGTCGATCAACATCGACAGGGCTTCACGCAGGGCGTGCATCACCGGGGTGAAGCTCAGCGCCAGATTGTCATGCTGGTACGGCGGATACTCCGCTGGGCGACGCTCGGCCACGGAGAACGTCGCGAACTCTCCCGCCAGGCTCACCAGTTCGCTGAACAACCGCTCGGGGTGCAATGGACTCAGGTGAGCGAGGTGCTGGATCAGGGGCTGAGCCCGATTGACCAGTTGCAGCAGCATGAAGTCAGCGATCTCCGAGGCTCCGCCCGCGCCGGACGCTACCACGCGCCCGGCCAGTGCTTCGCCGCGCTGATGCAGCAGGCCCAACAGCTCGCTGCGAAACGCGCTCAAAAGGGCGCTGGCCGCGATATCCAGCACCGGCGGGATGTAAGTGTCATCCAGCACCAGCGCCCGGTCGGCACGTTTTTCCTTGATTCGCACCATGCCGATGGCTGCGTAATCACCCAAGCCATCCTGTGCGGTCAGCAAGCGCAGCGCGCGGGAGCCAATGGCTACCGGTGCGCGGTTCTCAAACGGCGCATTGTCATCGCGCACTTCGCGCACCTGGCTGATGTAGCGCGCCGCGCCGGGTTCTTCGCCTTCATCAACCGTGTCGCGAGCGCCCGCGCGACGCAGTGGCAAGGCCAGGTAAATCAGCCCGTCACGCAGATTGTCATCAATGCTCAGCGGACTCGGTGCCAGGTCATCCTGCGGAATATTAAACGGCGTCCCGTCCGGTAACAGTCCACGGGCCGAGATGATTGCGAGTTTGCCCTGTGCAAGCAGGCCCTGATCGATCAATAACTCGGAGAACCCCCAGGCACCGGCTGACAATGGCCGACTGCGGGCATCGATGAGGTTTTCCAGGTAACGGTCATGCTGCTGGAAATGCTGTGTTCCAATGAACATGCCTTCCGACCAGACCACTCGATTGTTCCAAGACATGAGTTCTCCGATTGCCTATTGAGCGGGACGGGTTGGGATCGCGGCATCGGTGCGTATGGCTCGCACGTCGAGGCTGATCTGATATTCGCGGCGTTGGCCGGGGGCGACATCAAGCACCGCACGCCATTGCGCCTGGTCTATTTCGCGATAACCGACAACGAGCCCGACATGACGGGTTGCAGGATCAAGCGGGCGCTGGATGCTCAATTGTTCGCCGGGCTGCAACAGCACTTCGTCCTGATCAATCAGGTCAGGACCGAGGGTCGCGGGTGCACGCTCCACCAGGCCAAAGTAATCGGCGCGGGTGAAATTGGCGATGTTCTTGAGTTCGAAAATTCGCACTCGCACGGGCGCTGGCTGGCCGCTGGCGCCGGGATTGAGACCGGCGATTGCCTGGAAATTCAACGTCAACGCGTTTGCTTCCGGCGCTGCGTCGGCAGAAGGTGGAGCGTCTTTGGCACAAGCGGCCAGCAGCATGATGAAAAGAGCTGCTACAGCACTACGAAACATCCTTTTTTCCTCGATATCCAGGGGCGTTGTCTGTTGCCGAACACGTTGCTATGGACGCCGCAGCCGGGCGCTGTGCTCCTCGTAGGCGCGGCTGAACTCGCGACCGAACAGGTCTTGAAAATCATCTTCCGCCTCGCGGGAGATATTGCTGTAAAGCTCGCTGAACTGCTGCCAGTACTGAGCTTGACGCGATCCGGGCAGGAGATTGGAAAGCCCGCCGGGTTTACTCATTCGCGCTTCCAGTTCGCTGGGCTCAAACCGTTTGAGCAGGTGTTTGATTGCGGCTTCTACGCCTGCCATGACGGCCAGTTGATGCGCGCGCAAATCGTCGAAACTATCGCTGATTGCCTGGTCCGGTGGCATGAATGCCTGATTGCCATGGCGCAGCAGGAGCAGCAGCGCTTCATCGGCATTGGGCGCGAACTTCAGCGGGTTGTTTTCCACCGGGCGGATCATGGTTTGCTGCATGCGGAACTCACCCTTGAGGCTGGTGCGCGCGCGCAGTACATCGATCAGGCCTTCAACCATCAACCGATAACTGCGGCCGATGGCTTCCATTTGCGCTTCGGCTTGAGCGTGATCGATGCGCAATTGATCCAGCCCTGCGCCGCGCAGAAAAGCTTGCAGTAATTGAGGTTGCGCGTGACTGGCGGCAGGTGCGGTAACCGGGGGGGGCGTCGGTTGCTCCTGGGCCGGAGCCGGGGCGGGCTCAGCAACTGCTACAGGAATCGGCGCTGGCGGAATTTCTGGCACAGGTTCAGCGCTGACTGCCGCTGGCCTGGCTGGCGCAGGCATATCTGCAAACAGGTCCCAGTCTTCCGGGATTACCCCTGGCGCGGGGGCAGCGGGCGCAGG
This sequence comes from Pseudomonas syringae group sp. J309-1, assembly GCF_032582135.1. Lineage (NCBI taxonomy): Bacteria > Pseudomonadati > Pseudomonadota > Gammaproteobacteria > Pseudomonadales > Pseudomonadaceae > Pseudomonas > Pseudomonas syringae group sp. J309-1. The sequence goes on from NZ_JAWHNU010000024.1 coordinate 18,113, forward strand.
TGTTTCGAATACGGGAGCCGCAGGCGCATGGGTGGCTGTCGGCGGCCGGAAGTCATGTCGTTCGGCTGGCACATGGTCCGGCTGAGTAACCGGCGGGACGGCAGACGGCGTTAGAAAGTCGAACAGGTCGGGCAGGGTATCGAACGAAGACGGGCCCTGAAAACCTGACGGAGTGGGCATGTCCAACGGTGCAGCAGCGGGGACGGGCGACGACGGAGCCTGCTGGCGACCCATCAGCGCTTCAAAGCTGTTTGAGGCGTCCACGTTGCCGAGGCCGGGTTCCATCATTTGCAGATTGAAATCAATGCGTGCCTGTATTTCGTATTCGCCAATCCGGATAACTTCGCCGTCTTGTAATGGCTCACTGTTTCCACGGCGCAGCCTGATGCCTGCATTGACCAATTCAACGCCATTGGTGCTGTTATCGGTCAAATAATAACGGCCGTCTTTATATTGAATGACGCAATGTCTGGCTGAAACGAGGCGTTCAGGATCAGGTAATACCCAATCATTATCCGTGCTGCGCCCAATCGCTATCACACCTTTGTCCATTGATTTTTCGGGACATTGGCCTGGCGTTATCTTGTGATAACTCGTAATGGTCAAACGCAGCGACATCGCGCCTCCTTGCATGCATCGCGAACAAAAAAACGGAAAGGTTGTTTCTGCGACAAAACGATTACAGTTTGATCAAAACAGCAAAAATATCCCTTTGTATCGGCCATTTCGCTGAAATTCCGCGATTGTAAACACACCTTCATGAATGTCGTACAGATTGTGACCGTAGAGTTCAGTGGGATGCCAGTCCGGTCACAACTGTTTCACAAGCTTTACAGCTTACCTTGACATTGGCTGTTTCCTACACCAAAAATGCACAACTTATAAAATAATGGTGATGTCGACGTGACATCACAGATCGTACGCTTTCAGCAAAGTTCCGAAGTTACCCGGAAGAATTTATGCAAAGTGATTGCGATATTTTCGTAACTATTCCCGGACCTCGATAGGGAGATCGATTTGGTGGATGTTCCGTTGTTACTCGCCGCTGTTTCCGCGAACTCTCCGTGTGGCGAAGACCTGGAATATGACGCCGATTTTTTGCAGTTGGAGCGCGACGCACTCGGCAAACCCGAGCGCGTCATGGGCGATTCAATTCAGCCCGCTGAGCCGCCCCAATGGCGCAAGATCGAGCAGTCCAGCACCGCTCTCCTGCAGCGCAGCAAAGACCTGCGCATCACCCATTTCCTCCTGCAAAGCGCCCTTGCCCTCGACGGCATCAGCGGCCTGAGCAACGTCCTTGTTCTGACTCGTGATTTGCTCACGCAGTACTGGACCGATCTTTATCCGCAGCTTGACGCCGATGACGACAACGACCCTACCGTCAGAATCAATGCGCTGGCCGGTCTGACCTGCGACACCAATATCCAGTTGTTGCGTGAAAGCATCCTGATCCGCTCCCGGGCGTTTGGTCCGATCAGTCTTCGCGCTGCGCTGAATGCCGCTGGCTTGCAGCATTTCGCCGATGAGCGCCTGACGTCCGATGAGTTCGCGGGCGCGCTGCAGGACGTAGACGCCGAGCAGTTGGACGGTATTCGTGCCGCGCTGGGGGCTGCTCGTGATGCCGCTGAAGCCATCGAGCAGATAGTTTCCGAGCAAGTGGGTTCGGCCCAGGGCGTTGATCTTTCGGCCTTGAAACAGCCACTCAAACAGGCGCTACAAGTGCTGGGTGAGACTGCCGTTCACCGCGAGTTCGAGACGCCGCTCACAGAATCAAACGAACCTCGCGAACTTTTCAGTGAAACCAGCGCTCCGATTTCGGCCCGTTCTTCAGGGACGATCAGTAGTCGTGAGGACGTGTTGCGCAGTCTGGATCTGATACTCGGTTATTACGCCCGTCACGAGCCTTCGAGCCCGCTTCCGGTGTTGCTGAATCGCGCAAAGCTGTTGGTGAATGCGGACTTCGCAACCATCGTGCGCAATCTGATTCCCGACGGCATGAACCAATTTGAAAATCTGCGCGGACCCGAGGCCGACTGACTCGTAATCGAGTTGTTCTGGCCCGAGTTACGCAACACCGTTACCGGCACCGGCCGATGACGCTAACACAGTCGCATCAGCGACCAGGAGGAGCAACGTGGCGAACAGCAGTTCTCAGAAATTCATAGCGCGCAACCGCGCGCCACGGGTCCAGATCGAGTACGACGTAGAGCTTTACGGTGCCGAGAAGAAGGTCCAGCTGCCGTTCGTGATGGGCGTGATGGCCGATCTGGCGGGCAAACCTGCCGAGCCGCTGCCAGCGGTTGCCGATCGCAAGTTTCTGGAGATAGACGCTGATAACTTCGACTCGCGTCTCAAGGCGATGCAGCCACGCGTTGCGTTTCATGTGCCGAACGAACTGACCGGTGAAGGTAACCTGAGTCTGGATATCACGTTCGAAAGCATGGACGACTTCAGTCCGGCTGCCGTTGCTCGCAAGATCGATTCGCTGAACCAGTTGCTCGAAGCCCGCACCCAGCTGGCCAACCTGCTGACCTACATGGACGGCAAGACCGGCGCCGAAGAAATCATCATGAAAGCCATCAAGGATCCGGCGTTGCTCCAGGCCCTGGCCAGTGCGCCAAAGCCTCAGGACTCCGAGCCCAGTGCTTAATCAGGACAAATGATCATGACCGATTTGATGCGTGACAATCAGGCGCCACAGGGCTCCACTCAGGAAACCAGCGAGTTTGCTTCGCTGCTGATGCAAGAATTCAAACCCAAGACCGAGCGTGCTCGCGAAGCGGTTGAAACCGCCGTGCGGACCTTGGCCGAACACGCTTTGGCACAGACTGACCTCATCTCCAACGACGCGATCAAATCGATCGAGTCGATCATTGCGGCCATCGACGCAAAGCTCACCGCGCAGGTGAATCAGGTCATCCACCACCCGGAATTCCAGCAAGTGGAAAGCGCCTGGCGTGGTTTGCATTACCTGGTCAACAACACCGAAAGCGATGAGCAACTGAAGATTCGCGTGCTCAACATCTCCAAGCCGGAATTGCACAAGACCTTGAAGAAATTCAAAGGTACGGCCTGGGACCAGAGCCCGATCTTCAAGAAAATGTACGAAGAAGAATACGGCCAGTTCGGCGGCGAACCTTACGGTTGCCTGGTAGGCGATTACTACTTCGACCAGTCGCCGCCGGATGTCGAGCTGCTGGGTGAACTGTCAAAGGTCTGTGCAGCCATGCACTCGCCGTTTATTGCGGCCGCATCGCCTACCGTAATGGGCATGGGCTCGTGGCAGGAACTGTCCAACCCGCGTGACCTGACCAAAATTTTCACCACTCCGGAATACGCCGGCTGGCGCTCGCTGCGTGAGTCCGAGGACGCACGCTACATCGGCCTGACCATGCCGCGCTTCCTGGCACGTCTGCCGTACGGCGCCAAGACTGATCCGGTGGAAGCCTTCGCCTTCGAAGAAGACACCGACGGTGCCGACAGCGCCAATTACACCTGGGCGAACGCGGCCTACGCCATGGCCGTGAACATCAACCGTTCGTTCAAACACTACGGCTGGTGCTCGCGCATTCGCGGTATCGAATCCGGCGGTGAAGTGCAGAACCTGCCTGCGCACACCTTCCCGACCGACGATGGCGGTGTGGACATGAAATGTCCGACTGAAATTGCCATCTCCGACCGTCGCGAAGCCGAGCTGGCCAAGAACGGTTTCATGCCGCTGCTGCACAAGAAGAACACGGATTTCGCTGCGTTCATCGGCGCCCAGTCGCTGCAGAAGCCTGCCGAATATGACGATCCGGATGCGACCGCCAACGCCAATCTGGCAGCGCGTCTGCCTTACCTGTTCGCCACATGCCGTTTCGCGCATTACTTGAAGTGCATCGTGCGTGACAAGGTCGGCTCGTTCAAAGAGAAGGATGAGATGCAGCGCTGGTTGCAGGACTGGATCCTGAACTACGTCGATGGTGATCCTGCGCACTCTACCGAGACCACCAAGGCCCAGCACCCACTGGCTGCGGCCGAAGTCGTCGTGGAAGACGTAGAAGGCAATCCGGGTTACTACACCTCGAAATTCTTCCTGCGCCCGCACTATCAGCTCGAAGGTCTGACGGTATCGCTGCGTCTGGTTTCGAAGCTGCCGTCGGCAAAAAGCGCCTGATTCAGCAGTTATCGCAGGACCGGCTTTGACCGGGAGTCAGCACTGGCTACTTCCTCCCAAAGCCGCTCCTGCGTCGTAGACCAAACGGCGCTGCCGTTTTAGGCGCTGCCGTTTTACACAAAACCAGTGGCCATCGCCACATCAGGAGAGAACATGGCTGTCGATATTTTCATCAAGATCGGTGACATCAAGGGCGAGTCCATGGACAAGGCCCACAAGGACGAAATCGACGTGCTGAACTGGAGCTGGGGCATGTCCCAGTCCGGCAACATGCACGTCGGCAGCGGTGGCGGTGCTGGCAAGGTGAACATTCAGGACCTGTCGATCACCAAGTTCGTCGACAAGTCCACGCCAAATCTGATGATGCTGTGCAGCTCCGGTAAACACATCGACAAGGTCACGCTTACCGTGCGCAAGGCCGGTGGTGAAAGCCAGGTCGAGTACCTGATCATCAACCTCGAAGAAGTGCTGATCACCTCGCTGAGCACTGGCGGCTCGGGCAGCGATGATCGTCTGACTGAAAACGTGACCCTGAACTTCGCTCAGGTTCTGGTCGACTATCAGCCACAGAAAGCTGACGGCACCAAAGATGGCGGCGCGGTCAAATACGGCTGGAACATTCGTTCGAATACCAAGCGTTGATCGCAGGCGCCCCCGTTCAATCGGGGGCGCAACTTCACGTTCGATCTTTTGCCGGATGCCTGAATCATGGCCAAGCCTTCGTTTATCAATCTGTGGAATGGCTATCCCCCGTATCCCGGGCCAGCTGCGTGTGACGGGCCGTGGTCCAATCAGTGCGCCATTCGGATGAGTATCGCGCTGTGCGCTGAGCGAACTCTGCCGGTCAATTCGTCAACCTATACCGAGCCGCGCTGTGCTCATGGTCATGCGCGTGGGGCTGAGTCCCTGGCGAACTGGCTGTGGAAGAAGAAGCAGCTTGGGCCGCCAAAGATTTACACCAACAGCCCGGCTGACCGGCTCAGCTTGATTAACAAGACCGGGATCATTTTCTATAAAGATTTCTACTATCAGCCCAACGATCCAGACGGCAGTCCGAGCGGTGACCACATCGACTTGTGGAATCGTGGTCTAACTGCAAGCAAGGGCAGTGACTACTTCGTTCGCGCCAAGGCTGTCTGGTTTTGGGAGCTGAACTGATGCGCCTGTTCGCCGGGTTCACGTTGCTGTCTGCCAGCCTGCTCAGCCTGACTGCATGTGCAGCTCAGCCGTCTGCCACCAGTAGTAGCACGCTGACGACGGCCGAAATTGCCGGTCAGCCTGCCCATCTGAGCGACGGGCAGGGCCGTTGCGTCCTGACTCGCAAAGGAAGCGCAGCGCTAACGCTGGATATGCAGTGGCCATGTCGCTTCAGTGAAGATCGGCAACACAAAGTGCGAGTGGAGGATTTTCGCAAGGCACTGATCGTCATGGTCGAGCGTAGCGAGCCTATGCCGCCGCCAAGTACTGATTGCCTGACCGATTTACAGCCTGTTCGCTTCTACAAGGGCAAACTTGAGGCCGCGCCAGTGAGTCGGATTGCCGCTTGCGGCCCAGGCTTCTGGGATCAGAAAACCTTTACCTGGCAGTTCGACTGGTGAGCGACCTGACCCTGCGCGAGCGCCTGCAACCATCGTTGCTTGATCGCCTGACAGACCACGACCCGAGCAACCCTCAGGAAAGCGCCGACAAACGCGTGCTGTCCTTGAGTCAGCTCAAGGCTTCAGTGCTGCGCGACCTGGCGTGGTTGCTCAATACCACGTCACTGCTCGATGGCGACGCGACGCTCAATACACCAGCGGGTACTTCTGTGATCAATTTTGGCTTGCCAGCTTTGGCGGGCAACAGTGCTTCGAGCATCGATATCGGCGCGCTGGAAATACTGATCCATCGCGCCATTGCGACGTTTGAGCCGCGCATCTTGCGCAACACCCTGCGGGTGAGAGCGCGGGTCGGGCAGGGCGAAATGAATCACAACGCCTTGAGCTTCGAGATCGAAGGGGACTTGTGGGCCGAGCCGGTGGCCTTGCCGTTGCTGCTGCGCACCGATCTTGATCTCGAGTCCGGGCACGTCACCGTGGCGCCTGCCGAACAGCGGAGACGCTCATGAATCCGCGCCTGCTCGCCCTCTACAACCAGGAGCTGCAGCACGTACGCGAAAGCGCGGCGGAGTTTGCCAAGGAATACCCGAAAATCGCGGGTCGTCTGACGCTTTCGGGTATGGACTGTGCCGATCCCTACGTGGAACGCCTGCTGGAAGGTTTCGCCTATCTGACGGCGCGGGTGCAGCTCAAGCTCGATGCGCAATACCCGACCTTCACGCACAACCTGCTGGAGATTGCCTACCCTCATTACCTGGCACCGACGCCGTCGATGACCGTGGTGCAAATGCAGGCCGATACCGACGAGGGCTCCCTGGCCAGCGGTTTTACGCTGCCGCGAAACAGTGTCCTGCGCGCGGCCCTTGGCCGTGACTCGCAAACTTCCTGCGAATACCGCACTGCTCACGCCGTCACGTTGTGGCCGTTGCAGGTCAGCCAGGCAGAGTATTTCGGCAACCCTTCGGCGGTGCTGGGGCGTCTCGCGGCGAGCGAACCCAAGGCCAAGGCGGGCTTGCGCATTACCCTGCGCACCGGGGCCGAGCTGGCGTTCAGTAAGCTGAGCCTGGAAAGCCTTCCGCTTTACCTCAACGGGGTCGATGAGCAACCGTTCCGTCTCTACGAGCAACTGCTGGGCAGTGCCTGTGCGGTATTCGCTCGTCAGCCCGGCAGCGACTGGGTCGAGCGACTGCCCGCAGATGCGCTGCGCTCCTGTGGTTTTGATGACCGTGAAGCTGCATTGCCGGTCGTGCCGCAGGCGTTTCAGGGCTATCGGCTGTTGCAGGAATACTTCGCCTTGCCACAGCGTTTTCTGTTCGTCGAATTCGCTGAGCTGACCCGTGCCGTGCAGCGTTGTGACGGACAGGAACTGGAGCTGATCATTCTTTTTGATCGCTTTGACCAGAGTCTTGAAGGCTCCGTGGGCCGCGACCAGTTCGTGCCATTCTGCTCACCGGCCATCAACCTTTTCCCGCGTCGCGTGGACCGGATTCACCTGTCTGATCGGGTCAATGAGCATCATGTGATTGCTGACCGCACCCGGCCGATGGATTTTGAAATCCATTCCCTGACCAGCGTAACGGGCCACGGCACCGGGCCGGATCAGCCTTTTCTTCCGTTCTACGCCGTGCGCGATCCCTCGCGTTATGGCCGCGATAAAGCGTATTACACGGTTCGGCGCGAACCACGGGTGCTGTCCAGTGAACAGCGCCGTAACGGCACCCGCTCGACGTACGTTGGCAGCGAAACGTTCGTCAGCCTGGTGGACGGTCAGCAGGCGCCTTATCGCCAGGATCTACGACAGTTGGGCGTCAGCGCCTTGTGCACCAACCGCGACCTGCCGCTGTTCATGAGCGTGGGGAGCGGCAATACCGACTTCACGCTGGCCGACAGTGCGCCGGTCTCAGCCGTACGTTGTCTGACCGGGCCGAGTCGGCCGCGGGCCAGCCATGCCCACGACAACAAGGCCTGGCGTCTGATCAGCCAGCTATCGCTCAATTATCTTTCACTCAGCGAACAGGGCCAGGGTGCTGCGGCGCTGCGAGAACTGTTGCGCTTGTATGGCGACAGTAACGACGCCGCACTCCAGTTGCAGATCGAAGGCCTGCGAGAGGTCAGCAGCAAAGCGGTGACCCGCCGACTGCCGATGCCCGGGCCGATCGTGTTTGGCCGTGGGCTGGAGATCACGCTTGAGTTTGACGAAAACGCGTTTCGAGGCACGGGCGTGTTTCTGCTCGGTGCTGTTTTCGAGCGCTTCCTGGCACGTTATGTGTCGATCAACAGCTTTACCGAAACGGTGATTCATACCACCGAACGCGGTGAGATCATGCGATGGAAAGCCAAGCCCGGACGCCGCCCAACTCTGTGAGCACGATAACGTCAATGCAGAGCGAGCCCTGGGAATACGATTTCTTCCAGGCATTGCGACGTATCGAATGCGAATCCCCGGACCTGCCCAGATTCGGCCATTCGTTGCGCCTTGCAGATGATCCATTGCGTCTGGGGCAACAGCCTGATTGCGCCTTCGCGCCGTCGACACTGGCGTCCATGAGCCCGGCCGAAGACGGCAAGGCTGCGCGGCTGGAACAGTTTTTCTTTGGTCTCGGCGGCCCCAACGGTCCATTGCCGCTGCACATCACCGAATACGTGCGCGAACGTCAGCGCAATAACGGCGACAGCGCCAGCAAACGCTTTCTGGACGTGTTCCACCATCGCTTGCTAAGCCTGTTCTACCGCGCCTGGGCAGAAGCCAGCCCGACTGTCAGCCATGATCGCCCTGACGACGATTACTGGGCCGCACGCCTGGCGGCCCTGAGCGGGCGCGGTATGCCAAGCCTGCTGGAGCAGGGGCTGATTCCCGACACTGCAAAGCTGCATTACAGCGGTCATCTTTCGGCTCAGACCCGTTATCCCGATGGACTGCGGGCGATCCTCTCCCACTATTTCGGTTTGCCGGTGGAGATCGAGGAATACGTCGGCCAATGGCTGGAATTGCCAGAGCGCAGTCGCGTCGGCGTGAGCGGTCATCAACTGGGCGTCGATTTTTGCCTGGGCAGTCATGTCTGGGACCGTCAGCACAAATTCCGCATTCGGCTCGGGCCGCTCAAGCTCGACGATTACATGGGCATGTTGCCCGACGGTGAACCCTTCAAAGAATTGGTGGCCTGGGTCGCCGAATACCTCGGGCACGAACTGGACTGGGATCTGAACCTGGTGCTTCAGCAGCCCGAGGTTCCGAAATTTCAACTCAACGGGCGCCAGCGGCTGGGGTTCAACACCTGGCTCGGTCAGCCACAAACAGACGCCAAGGACTTGATTCTGGCCCGGCACTACGCCGAGCAGGCCACGTCAGCACAACATTCAAGGAGTAATGAACATGGGTGAAATCAGTCGCGCCGCGCTGTTTGGCAAACTCAACAGCGTCGGCTACAAGGCCATCGAGGCCGCTACGGTCTTCTGCAAGCTGCGGGGCAACCCGTATGTGGAGCTTGCCCACTGGTTTCACCAACTGCTGCAACTTCAGGACTCGGACCTGCATCGCATCATTCGCCAGTTCAATGTCGAGCCTGCGCGCCTTGCCCGTGACCTCACCGAAGCGCTGGACCGCCTGCCGCGCGGTTCGACGTCCATCACGGACCTGTCTTCGCAAGTCGAAGAGTCCGTCGAGCGTGGCTGGGTTTACGGCAGCCTGATGTTCGGTGAAAACCAGGTGCGCACCGGCTATTTGCTGCTCGGCATTCTCAAGACTCCCAGCCTGCGTAACGCCTTGCTGGGGCTGTCGTCCGAGTTCAATAAAGTCAAAGTCGAAACCTTGAGTGAGCGCTTTGACGAATACGTCGGCGATTCGCCGGAAAACGCCCTGAGCGCCAGTGACGGTTTCAATGCCGGTGCCGTGCCGGGCGAGGCGAGCGGTGCCATGGCCCCGAGCGCCATGGGTAAGCAGGAAGCGCTCAAGCGTTTTACGGTCGACCTCACCGAGCAAGCCCGCAGCGGCAAACTGGACCCCATCGTGGGGCGCGATGAGGAGATCCGCCAACTGGTCGACATCCTCATGCGCCGTCGCCAGAACAACCCGATCCTCACCGGTGAGGCGGGCGTGGGTAAAACCGCCGTGGTCGAAGGTTTCGCCTTGCGCATCGTCGCCGGGGACGTGCCGCCGTCGCTCAAGGACGTCGAGTTGCGTAGCCTGGACGTCGGCCTGCTACAGGCCGGGGCGAGCATGAAGGGTGAGTTCGAGCAACGTTTGCGTCAGGTGATCGAGGACGTTCAGGCGTCGCCCAAGCCAATCATTCTGTTTATCGACGAGGCCCACACCCTGGTGGGTGCTGGTGGTGCGGCGGGCACTGGCGATGCCGCCAACCTGCTCAAACCGGCGCTTGCCCGTGGCTCCTTGCGAACCGTCGCGGCGACGACGTGGGCCGAGTATAAAAAACACATCGAGAAAGACCCTGCACTGACCCGTCGCTTTCAGGTCGTGCAAGTCGCCGAGCCTTCGGAAGACAAGGCCCTGCTGATGATGCGTGGCGTGGCGTCGACCATGGAAAAACACCATCAGGTGCAGATTCTCGACGAGGCCCTGGAGGCTTCGGTCAAGCTGTCTCACCGGTACATTCCGGCCCGTCAGTTGCCGGACAAGTCAGTCAGCCTGCTGGACACCGCTTGCGCCCGCGTTGCGATCAGCCTGCATGCGGTACCGGCTGAAGTCGATGACAGCCGTCGCCGTATCGAAGCGCTGGAAACCGAATTGCAAATCATCGCCCGCGAGCATGCGATTGGCGTGGATATTGGTGCGCGGCAGAGCAACACTTCTGAGTTGCTGAGCAGCGAGCGCGAACGTTTGCTGGCGCTTGAAGGTCGCTGGGCGGAAGAAAAAGCACTGGTGGATGAGTTGCTCGCGACCCGCGCCCAATTGCGTGAAAGCGCGGGCGTTGTCGACAGCGATGCAGGCAGCGAAGTCCAACCCGAAGCCCACGCCGGATTGCGTGAGCAACTGGTTGATCTGCAAAAGCGCCTGAGCGCATTGCAGGGCGAGACGCCGTTGATTCTGCCCACTGTCGATTATCAGGCGGTGGCTTCAGTGGTTGCCGACTGGACCGGCATTCCAGTCGGTCGTATGGCGCGCAACGAACTTGAGACCGTGCTTAACCTTGATAAGCACCTGAAGAAACGCATCATTGGCCAGGATCACGCCCTGCAGATGATCGCCCGACGCATTCAGACCTCCCGTGCAGGGCTCGATAACCCGAGCAAGCCGGTAGGCGTATTCATGCTGGCCGGTACATCGGGCGTCGGTAAAACAGAAACCGCGCTGGCGCTGGCTGAGGCCATGTACGGCGGCGAACAGAACGTCATCACCATCAACATGAGCGAGTTCCAGGAAGCGCACACCGTTTCGACCCTCAAGGGTGCGCCTCCCGGCTATGTCGGTTATGGCGAAGGCGGCGTGTTGACTGAGGCCGTGCGCCGCAAGCCTTACAGCGTGGTGCTGCTTGATGAAGTGGAAAAAGCCCACCCTGACGTCCATGAAATCTTCTTCCAGGTCTTCGACAAGGGCGTGATGGAGGACGGCGAGGGCCGGGTCATCGACTTCAAGAACACCCTGATCCTGCTGACCACCAATGCCGGTACTGAGCTGATTTCACACCTGTGCAAAGACGTGCAGAATCTGCCCGATCCCGAGGATATCGCCAAGGCCCTGCGCCAGCCGCTGCTGGAGATTTTCCCGCCTGCGCTGCTCGGTCGTCTGGTGACCATTCCGTACTATCCGCTCAGTGACACCATGCTCAAGTCGATTACCCGCCTGCAACTCGACCGGGTCAAAAAACGCGTCGAAAGCACCCACAAAGTCGCGTTCGATTACGATGACGCGGTGGTCGACCTGATCGTTTCCCGCTGCACCGAAACCGAAAGCGGCGGCCGGATGATTGACGCGATTCTGACCAACACCCTGCTGCCCGACATGAGCCGAGAATTCCTCACCCGCATGCTCGACGGCAAGCCCATGGCGAGCGTGAGCATCAGGGCGCTGGACGGCGAATTCGATTATCAGTTTGGCGATGCCAACTGAGCCTGCGAGCGCTAGCTAACTACTCTGGCTATTTAACGGAATAATCCATGCTGTTCACCCAACTCACACGTCTGGCACAGATCAACAGCCCGCTCGGACCGGATGTGCTGCTGCTCAAGAACATGGGCGGCGGCGATGAGCTGGGGCGGATGTTTGATTACACCCTGCAGCTCACGTCCACAGATGGCGCCATCGACCTCAACCAGTTGCTGGGCAAACCCATGAGCCTGTCGCTGCGCCTGGATGATGGCAGCCAGCGCTACTTTCACGGGATTGTCGCGCGTTGCAGTCAGGAGGTCGGCCAGGGCCAGTTCGCCAGCTATCAGGTTACGTTGCGCCCCTGGCTGTGGCTGCTGACGCGGACGTCCGATTGCCGGATATTCCAGAACCAGACCATCCCGCAGATCATCAAGCAGGTCTTTCGCGACCTGGGCTTCTCGGATTTCGAAGACGCGCTGAGCCGCCCTTATCGGGAGTGGGAATACTGCGTCCAGTACCGGGAAAGCAGCTTCGACTTCGTCAGTCGCCTGATGGAACAGGAAGGTATTTATTACTTCTTCCGCCATGAAAAAGACCGCCACGTGCTGGTGCTTGCCGATGCTTATGGCGCACATCAAAACGCACCGGGTTATGCCTCGGTGCCGTATTTCCCACCTGATGGTCAGCACCGCGAACGCGACCACATCAATGACTGGCGTTTGGCTCAGGAAGTCCAGCCGGGCTCGCTGGAGCTTAACGACTACGACTTCCTGCGTCCGTCCGCCAGCATCAACGTGCGCTCGGCCATGCCCCGGCCACACACGGCAGGCGATTACCCGCTGTACGACTACCCTGGCACTTACGTGCAAAGCCAGGACGGCGAGCATTACGCCCGCACGCGCATCGAAGCGCTGCAAAGCCTGCATGAGCGCGTCGAGCTGAGCGGCAACGCCCGAGGCCTTGGCACAGGGCACCTGTTCAGCATGACCGGCTTTGGTCGTGAAGATCAGAACCGCGAATACCTGATCGTCGGCGCGCGCTACTACGTCGCCCAGGAAAGCCACGAATCGGGCGCGGGCTCAGCCGGTCCACAATTCGAAAGCGCCCTGACCTGCATCGATGCCCAGCAAAGCTTTCGACCGCTGGCCAGCACCTCAAGGCCCATCGTCAAAGGCCCGCAAACCGCCATCGTCGTGGGCCCCAGCGGCGAGGAAATCTGGACCGACCAGTTTGGCCGGGTCAAGGTGCATTTCTACTGGGACCGGCACGACCAGTCCAACGAAAACAGCTCCTGCTGGATCCGCGTATCTCAAGCATGGGCGGGCAAGAACTGGGGCTCGATGCAGATTCCACGGATCGGTCAGGAAGTGATTGTGAGCTTTCTGGAAGGCGATCCGGACCGCCCGATCATCACCGGTCGCGTGTACAACGCGGAACAGACCGTGCCCTACGACCTGCCCGCCAACGCGACCCAAAGCGGCATGAAAAGCCGCTCCAGCAAGGGGGGCACGCCTGCCAACTTCAATGAAATCCGGATGGAGGACAAGAAGGGCGAGGAGCAGTTGTTTATTCACGCGGAAAAGAATCAGGACATCGAGGTCGAGAACGACGAGACCCACTGGGTGGGCCATGACCGAAGTAAAACCATTGATAACGATGAAACTGTTCACGTCAGGCATGACCGCACCGAGACGGTAGATAACAACGAAACAATCACGGTGCATGCCAATCGGAGCAAAACGGTTGATCGCAACGAGACAGTAAAAATAGGCATGAACAAGTCTGAAACCATCCTGATGGCTTCTTTGCAGAACGTCGGCCTGGGGCGCATGGAGAACGTGGGACTGGGCTATAGCCTCAATGTCGGCATGATGATGAATACGTTTGTCGGCCTTAACCAGACGACTCAAGTGGTCAAGAAAAAAACACTATCGGTGGGTGATAGCTACAAGCTGAGCGTCGGCGGCAGCGATGATGGCTCGACTATTACGATGGATGGCAAGAGCATCAAACTGGGCAGTAAAACCATCGAGATCACCGCTGACCAGGAAATCCGACTGACATGCGGTCAGAGCACGATCCGCATTACTCCCTCCGAAATAGAGATACTTTCACCGAATGTCGACATCAACTGCTAGCTCAATCACCACCGTGTATTCAGGCAATGCGTCGAGGCTTGACGGTGTCAGCCTGCTTTTCCAGACAAGGACATCGGCATGAGCGGTCTTCCTGTTTCTCACGTGGGCGAAAAGGTATCCGGAAATGTAATCGCTACCGGATCTCCGACGGTTCACGTCGGTAGCTCCGGCGTCGGGATGGCCGACCGGGTCTCTGCATGTGTGCCAAATGTCGGCCAGCCGGTCAACCCGATGCTGGGCTGCAAGCTGCTGCCAGAGGAGGTGGATTTTGCGTTGACCGCCCCCGACACGTTCAGCTTCGGGCGTGGCTACCTGTCCAGCAATCCTCGAGTGAGCAAGCTGGGGCAGGGGTGGTCGCTCCCAGGTGAAAGTGTCACGCTGGAGCTGGATGCCAATACCTGTGTGTTGATCGACGTCCAAGGCCGCCGCATTACTTTCCCTGCGCTGGAGCCCGGCAAAATACACTATTCGGGTAGCGAGCAACTCTGGTTGCGCCGAGGTGGCGTTTCATCGGAGCAGCCATTGTTTTCGCCCTGGAAGGGGCGTTGGTCGCCCGTCCCACCGGCGATACAGGCCAGTGAAGCTGCTGTTCTGCTGCTGGCGGGCAACAGTTATCTCTGTTTTATGCGTCAGCCTGATGGAGTATGGCGTCTGCATTCAGCATTTGGCCGCAGCGGTTACCTCACTGAGTTTGGCTGGAGTCGCAGAGGTTTTCTCGCCAGCATCCGTGACAGCGCTGGACGTAGCTATGGCCTGGTGTATCAGCAGGTATGCGCGCCACAGGCCGGTGACGACGGAGTGCGTCTTTGCGGTGTGATTCTGGCTAATACAGACGGCCCTATTCCGGAAAGCTTCGATCCTCAGGCGCTGGGTAATGATTGGCTGGTGCGCTACGAATTCAATGAAGTGGGCGACCTGATAGCCGTGCGTGACCGTTCGGGCGAACGGGTGAGGGTGTTCGCGTGGAACAACCACATCATGACTGCACATGGCGAGCCGGGCGGTCAGGAAGTGCGTTATGAATGGGACACGCATCTGCCCTCGGGGCGAGTGGTCAAGCAAAGTGAGGCCGAGGGACTGGTTCGCGAATTCCGTTACTACGCGGATGCCACCGATGTTATCGATAGCATGGGGCGTGTTGAACGTTACGAGTTCAGCGGCAGCGATGGTGAAAGGCGCTGGACTGCACTGGTACGCGCCGATGGCAGTCGTACGGAGTTCGAATACGACCTGTTCGGTCGGCTGGTTGTTATCCGTGACCCGCTGGGCCGAGAGTCCCGTCGTCGGCTTGATGGTCAGGGGCGAGTCCTTGAAGAGGAATCGCCCGGCAAAAGTCGATACCGCAAGACGCTGGATGAAGAGACCGGTTTACTCAACGAGCTTGTTAATTCCATGGGGCGCAGCTGGCGTTTTGAACGGGATACGCGCAGTAATCTGACACGCGCGACCGGTCCGGGTGGCACGACTCTCTACCGCTACGATGATTCGTCTCTGCCTGATCGCCCCACGCAAGTGATCGACAGCAAGGGGGGCGTGAAAACCTTTCAGTGGAGTCGCCTTGGCCTGCCTGTCAGTGTCACGGACTGCTCTGGCCAGACATATCGTTATGAGTACGATCTGGAGGGACGTCTCATCGCTGAAATCGATCCGGCAGGTCAGATCTCGCGCCGTAGCTACGACCTTCTCGGCCAGGTCACTGGGCTTTCCTTTCCCGATGGCGCGAGTCTTGTTTACCGCTATGACAAGCAGGGACGGCAAACCCATATGGCCGATGCCCAGGGGCATTGCACGCAATTCTTCTGGGACAGATACGGACGACTGTTGCGCGCTGTGGACTCAGCAGGGCAAGAGCTGAATTACCTTTACGATGCTGCTGGTCGGCTGTGCATGCTCACCAATCAGAATGGTGCCAAAGCGCGTTTTGCCTGGGATGAGCTGGACCGGTTGGTCGAAGAGAACGGTTTCGACGGGCGTCGTCAGCAATATCGCTACAACCTTGCTGATGAGTTGGTGGTGCGCATTGATGGCGAGCAGCGTGAGACCCATTATCAGTACAACCTCGATGGACGTGTGGTCAGCACGAACTTCCCGGCCACTGCAAACGCTGCGGCTTTCAGTGAACACTACAGCTGGTTGGCGGATGGTCGTCTGGCAAGTGTAAGAGGGCCTGACTGCGAAGTGCGTTTTGCCTATGACGATGCTGGCAATCTATGCCTTGAGAGTCAGATCCATGCCGATGGCTGGGTCTACAGCGTTCAACACCAGCACGACGAATTGGGTAAGCGTGAAAGCAGCCAGTATGGCGACGCGCCTCTGGTTAAATGGCTTACCTACGGGTCAGGTCATTTGCATGGCGTGATGGTTGAGCAGGTTGAGCTCAGCTTTGAGCGCGATGCTTTGCACCGCGAAAAACACCGGGACGCCCGACTCAAGGGCAAGCCGCAAACCTTATTTGATCAGCAGCGCGATTACGACGCGTCAGGGCGGCTTGCTCAAAGCAAGCTGACCCGGTCCGGTGCAGATGGCTGGCAGCGCAGCTATCGCTATGACTTGCTCGGACAATTAACGCAGATTGACGACAGCGTCAGTTCTGCCTTGAAGTACCAGTACGACCTGAGTGGAAGGCTGGTTTCCAGTCGCCGTGGCAATACCGTAGAGCAGCTTTACCGTTTCGATCCGGCCGGCAACAGGCTAGATACTGCTGGATTGCAGGGTGCCGAAAAGCTCTTGCAGCATGAGCATAACGAGCTCTATCGCTCGGGTTATACCGATTCCCAACGCTCGGCGCTGGCTCAAGGCGTAGATTCGTCCTGCTTGGGGAACCGTGTTGAGGTCTTCCAGGGCAGCACCTATCGTTACGATGCGTCGGGGCATCTGATTGAGCGCAAGGACTCTGACGGTCAGCGACTCTTGCTGGCCTACGATGGTGCCAACCGTTTGATCCACATGCTTCGCCAGCGTCCCGATGGGGAACATGTCGAAGCGCGCTACCGTTACGATGCGCTATCCAGACGTATCGCAAAAACTGTACGCGAAGGTGCTGAACAGCAGCGGGTTCGCTACGGCTGGGACGGCGAGCGGCAGTGTGCAGAAGCCTTCGAAAGGCTGTTGCGCACCACCGTGCATGAACCTGAAAGTTTTGTCCCCATGCTGCGCATTGAACAATCGTGCGAGCCTGACACGCCAGAGTTGCTGGAAATTCGTCGCGCCATGGCGGCAGAAGATCAGCCTTTGCCTGCGCAGTGTCATCCTGTATTGGGTGCGCCCAGCATCAGCTTTTTCCACACCGACCACATCGGTACGCCGCTGCAGTTAAGCGATCAGGATGGTCAGGTGACGTGGCAAGCTCATCCTGATACATGGCGAGGGGTGACGGAGGAAACAGGCTCTACCGACCAACCCATCCGTTTTCAGGGACAGCATCACGACGATGAAAGTGGTCTTTATTACAACCGCCATCGTTATTACTTACCTGAAATAGGACGTTACGCCAGCCAGGACCCCATCGGTTTCAGGGGTGGCCCCAATGCCTATGTCTATGCATTGAATGCTCCCTCCGTCGCCTATGACCCAAGCGGGCTGATTGTGCCGCTGATTATTTTAGCCGGTGCTTTCCTTGGCCGCGCAGCACTGGGCGCGACCATCGAAGTGGGGATGCAGGCGGGTAAGCAGTTGCTGGGTCAGGTAAAAGATAATTGGGATAATGATCGCGACCTGATGGACTTTAAGTGGGGGTGTATCGATATTAATTGGAAACATGTGGGGGCGGCAGGCGCCTTTGGTGCAGTTGCACCAGGTTTGTTCGGTTCTGCCAAAACGGTCCTCACATCGTCAAAGGCGCTCAAAACTCTGTCCGGCCAAGCTGCAAATACTGCCAATCGTGCTGCAAAACTGGCCGCCCGTAAGGCCGCGCACACCAACACTCTTAAAACCACAGTTGCTACCCAGGCGGCTTGGCAAACCGGCAAAGTGATCGTCAATTGTCCTTTGAAGGATGAAGACGAGGAGTGTCAAAACCAGTGATCAAATACTTTCTGATAATGACGGCAGTCGCCATTCCCGTTGCCTACTTTTATAACCTTCTGGAAAAGTATCTAGGCGACACATGGTTAACGGTTGGGGTGTTTGCCCTGGTACTGATTTCTTTACGAATCGGTCTCTATCTGTACCGTAGGTCCAAAGGCATTAAGGATAATTATCTGGACGAGTGACTTTCCTGGGACTTTTTCTGATGGCGTCTGACTGGAGGCGTCAAACCGGGCTCGCGTAGCTTAATGACCAGGATTTCCATGGTGAGTAACCCCCCTGAATTGCTGGCCGCGCTGGACAAGCTAATCCTGGCATTGAAAAGCACAGGCAAAATGGGGCCTGCGGACTTCTTCTCGAAGAAGTCCGTCGAGCTGCAGGCAGCAGTTACCGCCGATGCTGCGATTCAAGAACTTTCGACCTGTAGTGCAATTGCACAGTATGGTGATTTCACTTTCAGCGAAGAGCGGCTGCTGGAAGAGGTTGTGGAGGCAGCGATCAGAAGCCGTAATTAGTTTGCTGAGGCGTCGCTCCCGTAGAACGTTGGCTGAGAAAATTACTGCGGCGGGCCTGAAAGGGAATGAGGTACCGTTGAATCATTCCCCCAGCAGATATGGACGGGGTTGGCCCTAAGCGGAGTATTTTGATTGGTCAGCGAAGAACTCAAGGCCTTTGTTGAAAAAGCAGATGGCGATGTCATTCGTGTGAAGGTCAACGACCGCGATCTCTCTGCAGAGCTAGCTGCTGTCGGGTTCTTAGGGTCGCTTGAAGAGGGTGTCTTTGAGCGTTACGTCGCTGATGATGTAGAAAAAGCCAAGGTATTTGACTCACTTCGTTTGCTCCACATCGCTTTCTCCAACGGCAAGGAATGGTGCCCCGCAGAGGTGTTTGAATATCTGCGTGATAAGGCGTTGCTCAGTGGAGAATTTGTCAGGGTTTCGTGGACGCAACCGGGGCAGTATCGGCTTGAGTTTGTTTGATGCACGTCCTGTGAAGAGCCGATTCATCGGGCCCCAAGATCACTGAATTGAAACCCATCCTGTAGGAGCGCACGAGCACCGCGAGGCCGCGATAGCTTTTTGTCAGACCCACCGCTATCGCGGCCGCGCGTTGCTCGTGCGCTCCTACAGGTCCGAGGTTTGCTGCGCTACAGCAAGGCGTCTGGACGAAGGGGGCGCTCTATCAATCAACATGCATTTTTGTGAGTTGACCCCAAATCCTGTAGGAGCTCACCGAGGTTACGAGGCCAGCGATAGCGTTTTGTCAGACCCACCGCCATCGCGGCCTCGCGGTGCTCGTGCGCTGCTACAGGTCTACCGGTTGGCGCGAGACAGCGCGGTGAGCCTGCAAAACAAAAAAGCCCGCACAAGGCGGGCTCTGCAGCACTTCAGCATTTACACCAGGGTGTTCTTCTTGATGCTGCCTTCCTGAATGATCATCGCCAGGTTTTCACCTTGGCCCACCAGACACTCGATGGATTCCAGCGGGTTGCCGTCGACCACCAGCAGGTCGGCGATGGCGCCTTCGGCGATGCAGCCCAGTTGGCCTTCGCGTTGCAGGATTTTTGCTGCGACAGTGGTGGCGCTGCGCAGGGCGGCGAGGTTGCCTAGCACTTCGGCGCGGATCTGCAACTCATGGCTTTGGTATTGATGCATGTCGCCGAGCAAGTCTGAGCCATAGCCCATTTCCACGCCTGCTTCTGCGAACAGCTTCAGCGCGTTGCGACCGGCCAAGCGCACGTCTTCAATCTTGGCCACGGAGTCAGGTGGCAAGCCTGCTTCTGCGCCGTGCTTGGCAAGCATCTCGTAGGTCACTTGGGTCGGCACGGCGAACGCGCCTTTCTCGGCCATGAGTTTCGCTGTGTCGGCGTCGACCAGATTGCCGTGTTCAATGGTGCGCACGCCGCACTCGATAGCGCGACGAATCGCCCGTGCGGTATAAGCGTGAGCCATTACGTAAGTATTGGCGGCTTCGGCCTCATCGACGATGGCGCGGATTTCCGCCTCGCTGTACTGCGTGTTGGCAATCGGGTCTGTCGGTGAGGACACGCCGCCCGAAGCCATGATCTTGATCTGGTTGGCGCCTTGTTGCAGTTCTTCACGCACGGCCAGACGCACGTTATCAACGCCGTCCACGACGCGGGCGATAGCGCCAGCGCGGAAGCAGCACGAACATGGCTCGCTCAGCAGCAGCTCCCCACGAGCGCGCATGTCCCCGTGACCACCGGTTTGCGACAGCGCTTTACCGGCTGCAAAAATACGCGGCCCCGGCACGAGGCCCAGCGCGATGGAGCGAGCCAGCGCCCAGTCTGCACCGCCCGCATCACGCACGGTGGTGAAGCCGCGGTTAAGCATCGCTTCAAGAATCGGCAAGGCGCGGTACATGATGATGGCGTTGGGTTGCAGCGCATTCATGCCCAGGTTGGCGTTGGAGGCCAGCACGTGAACGTGGCAGTCGATCAGGCCTGGCATCAGCGTGCGGCCGTTCAGATCAATGACTTGGGCGTCGGCCTCTACAGCGTCATTTTGTGGGCGAACAGCGCTGATGCGTCCACCCTCGATCACAACTTCCAGACCGCCCAGCAACTCGCCTTTGTTCAGGTCGAGCAACTGGCCGTTGCGCAGGATCAGGCGTGCAGCGTTTTGAGTACTCATTGCAGAGCGGCTCCCTTGAAGGTGGCATTGGCGGTGGTCTTGCGGTCGCGGTACAGAAACGCGCCGCAACCGCTGACCACGGCCGCGAACATGATGTAGAAGGCCGGCGCGACGTTGCTGCCGGTGTTGGCGATCAGCCAGGTAATGGTGAACGTGGCGAAACCGCCGAAGATCGTGACCGCAAAGTTGTAGGCCACGGACAGGCCTGTGGACAGCACGTGAGTCGGCAGCAGTTCGCTGAACGCGGCCAGAATCGAACCGATGTAACCGGCGATCAGCAGGCCCATCACCACTTCAAAAATCAGCAGCGAGGCCAGCCCCGGCATCTGGTTGATGAACAGGAACATCGGATAAGCCGCAACGAAAATCGCCGCCGCCGAACCCAGCAGCCAAGGCCTGCGACCGGTTTTGTCAGCCAGCATGCCAACAATGGGCGTCGCCACGATCAACACCGCGCCGCCCATCATCCCGGCGCTGAAACCGATGCCACTTGGCAGCCCCAGAACGCGGGTGGAATAGGACGGGATGTAGAACAGAATCGCGTAGGTGCAGACCGTCCACAGCACAACCAGCGAGAAGCTGATCAGGGTTTCCCGTGGATAGGTGCGGAAGACTTCGCGCAGTGGCGATTCGGTGGTTTTTGACTCTTTGTAGACCGGCGTCTCGTCGATGCGGCTACGGATGTAGAAACCGACCGGACCGATCAGCGTGCCGATGATGAACGGGATCCGCCAGCCCCAGCTTTCCAACTGTGCTTGAGTCAGGTAGTTCGAGAGGATAGCGCCCAGTGTGGAACCCAGCAGCACGGCGACGCCGATACTGGCCTGAATCCAGCTGGAGTAAAACGCTTTCTTGCCGTCCGGGGCGTGCTCGGTCAGGAAGGCCGTCGCGCTGCCCATTTCACCGCCCGCCGAGAAACCTTGCAGCAGCCGTGCGAGCACAATCAACACCGGCGCAATCATGCCGATCTGTGCATAACTCGGGGTGATCGCAATGATCAGCGTCCCCAGCGCCATCAACAGGATGGTCAGTGACAGCGCGGCTTTACGACCGTGCTTGTCCCCATAAACACCCAGCACAATGCCGCCGACTGGACGCATGAAAAAGCCTACGCCGAAAGTCGCCAATGCCAGTAGATAAGAAGTGAGTTCGCTGTCGGTGGGGAAAAACACCTTGGCGATGATGACCGAGAAGAAGCTGTAGACCGTGAAGTCAAACCATTCAAGACCGTTGCCGATCACTGTCGCGATCACGGCTTTGCGTGCTTTCTGGTTGTGGGTTGGCGTGTTTTTTATAGCGTTCACGTTGAACTCCTGCATGCAAATTACGCACGGAGTGGTCCCGCGCACGAGTGGGGCAGAGAAGCAATCGGGTGAAACATCGTCAGGGTCTTGTGCCCTTGTAGGCCCGAGAATAACTCGCGAAATTGAATGCGGGAAAACGCTCATTGGGAAGATATGCATGCGCTGGATGCATGCAAGAGGACGTGGATCTGTAGGAGCTGTCGAGCACCGCGAGGCTGCGATATCGGTGCGTCCGACAAATCGCTATCGCAGCCTCGCGGTGCTCGACAGCTCCTACAGAAAACGTGATTCAGTCCCCGCTCTGCACCGCCAACCACTGCTCAAACGACCGCGCCGCACGACTCGGAAACTGCCCCGACGGATTGAGCAAATAATAACCACCGATCTCGCCCACATGCACATCACAAGCAGGCACCAACGCCCCGGACTTAACGTGCCCATCGATCATCGGCTTCCAGCCCAACACAATGCCGCGTCCATCAATGGCCAGGTCCACCATCACCGGATAGTTATTAACGGTCAGGCGCTTGGAAATCGCTGAAGCATCGATACCCTGACGCGCAAACCAGTTTGTCCAGGACAGCCACTGGCGCTGACCATCCTCAAGCATCAACAACCGATGCTCGAACAATGCTTGCGGCTTGAGCACCCGGCCTTGCAGATAGCCCGGCGCGCAATACGCCCCCACCGACTCTGCAAACAACAGCCGACTGTCCAGCCCCGGCGGCGAACCCGAGCGCAGGAAATACACCGCCAGATCAAACTCCGCACGCACCAGCGAATCCAGCCCGTCGACCACCCGCAAACGCACGTCTACATTGGGAAACTCATCGGCATAACGCCCCATCAACGGCCCCAGCCATAACGCCGCGACACCGCTGGAACACGCCAGCGTCAGCTCCTGCTCGCCGCTGTGGGTCATGACCTGCGCCGTCGCTTCAGCGCATTGGGCAAGCACCCGATGCACCTGCTCGGCATACACCTGCCCGGCCACTGTGAGATGAATGCGCTTGTGCTCACGCCGAAATAACGCCCGCCCCAGAAACTCCTCAAGCTGCTGCACCTGACGACTGATCGCACTCTGCGTCAAATGCAGCTCAGTGGCCGCGCGAGTGAAACTGCCATGACGCACCGTCGCCTCGAAAGCAATCAGGGTTTGCAGCGGCGGCAGGGGTTCGATGCGCATGGGGAATCCGGAGTGGTCGTGGTTGCCGCCATCAGAACAAAAATGCGCGTGAGTTTCATCTGCTGGTTGCGTTCCCGACCGACATCACAGAGCATGCGTAATAAGCATAGGTAGGGGGGGTATGGTATGTCGCACATCAAAACGGGCAAAGACGACTTGCTCAAGCGGGTGAAACGTATCGCTGGGCAAATCCAGGCGGTGGAACGAGCGCTTGAGGCCGAAGACGACTGCGCCAAAACCCTGCATCTGGTGGCGGCAACGCGGGGTGCTATCAACGGCCTGATGGATGAAATCATCGAAGCCCACGCCCGCGAGCACGTCGCCAAGCCGGGTTTGAGTGATGAAGAGCGGGCCGAAGGCGTTGAGGAACTGATCGAAGCCATCCGCCGATACACCAAATAGGAGCGCACCGACATGAGCAACCTGCACGCGGACTACGCCCACGATCACGTATTTTTGGGCTCCTCCCATGATGAGAACGCCAAGCGCACCCTGTGGGTGGTGGCGCTGACGGTTGTCATGATGGTTGCCGAAATCGCTGCCGGTTACATCACCGGCTCCATGGCCCTGCTGGCGGACGGTTTCCATATGGCAACCCACGCCGGCGCCTTGGGTATCGCCGCCGCTGCCTACAGCTACGCCAAACGCCACGCCGCCAGCGCCCAATACAGCTTTGGCACCGGCAAGGTGGGCGACCTCGGCGGCTTCGCCTCTGCGTTGATACTGGGCCTGGTTGCCATCGGTATCGGTGTCGAGTCAGTGGTGCGTCTTTTCGAGCCTACCCAAGTCGCGTTCGGCACGGCCACGTGGATTGCCGTTGTCGGCCTGATCGTCAATATCGTCAGCGCACTGCTGCTGTCCGGCGGTCACAATCACCATCATGGGCACGACCACGGGCATGACCATGACCATACCCACCACGCACACGGTCAGGACAACAACCTGCGTTCGGCCTACGTGCATGTGCTCGCCGACGCACTGACCTCCGTCCTCGCCATCGCTGCATTGCTCGCTGGCCGCTACCTGGGATGGGTCTGGCTCGATCCGGTCATGGGCATCGTCGGCGCACTGGTTATCGCCCGCTGGTCCTGGTCGCTGATACGCACCACTTCAGGTGTTCTGCTCGACCGCACAGACGAGCATGTCGCCCAGGAAATCCGCGACATAATCGAGCAGTCGGGTGATACAAAAATCACCGACCTGCACGTCTGGCAGGTCGGCCCCGAAGCCCGCGCAGCCATTGTCAGCGTGGTCGGCAACGCGTCCGTAACCGCCGATATGATCCGCGCGCGCCTGGCGCCGGTGCACGAAGTGACGCACCTGACGGTGGAGCTTCGCAGCGTGTGATTCATGACCGGCAAAACGGCCCGGGGCATTAGCCAAGGGCCGTTCAGTCCAGCTGATTGTTTGCTGCACCCGCTGACAACGCATCCTCCAGAATCGCCTTCGCCATATCACTCAAATGATGAACCGCCCAGACACCCTGCTTGCCCGAATCACCCATCGCTACGTCGAGGCTCAACTCATGGATGCACGCCAATAAGCTGGAAGCGTGCTCCAGTGCGGATTCGATGGGGATGTCGGGATTGATGCGGAACAGCGGCTGACGTGCTGGGCCGCAGGTGGAGAAGGTGGTGGTGCCGAGGGTTTTGTTTGAGGTATGCGGTTGCTTCATTGACTGCTCCTGGAGTTAGAAGCTGCCACCGTTTGCGGCCAAGCAAATCGGGGTGGCAACTGTACGCGGGTTGGCCGACCGGAACTCCAGGCACCCGGCACACCCGAAGGTGTCCCACGCACAGCTGCCATAACTCGATATCGCAGACGGAATACATCCCCGAGATCTAATGGTGGGCGCCTGTGCGCCTGGAGTTTAGTCGAGCGGCCAAGCCCGGTCGCTACGTTTGCGGCGACGACGTGAACTCTAGGGTTGCGGAGTGGGAGCGACAAGGATGTGAAGCGGACGGAGGGTGTAGGGGAATTCCGTAAATCAGTTTGGAGGTGGAATGCGTTTACGCAGGCAAGTCGAGTATTCTGCTAGTGGGTGATGCTCCAAGGGCGCTACTAATTTCAAAAGGAGATGAGATGTTGTTTGCCGTATTTTTTGAGGATAAACCTGAGGCATCGGAGATTCGGAAAAAAACCTCATCGACCATATCCAATGGTTAGAGCGACACAAAGATTTGATTTTAGTAGGTGGATCACTCCGAGAGCATCCGTCCTCAGATCCTTTAGGGGGATTGTGGCTGGTCGAGGCGGAAAGCAAAGAAACAGTAACTCGTTTGATTCATACAGACCCGTTCTGGATCGAAGGTCTGCGTAAGAGTTTTAGAATTCTTCACTGGTCGAAGGCATTCCCCCACCTGAAAACTTTGGTTTAAAGAAGTCATATACGGCGTGAATGGAGCGTGAGCGAGGGCTTCAGTCTGCTTTGGAGATCGCCGGCTGTCAGCCATCCCGGCTCAAAACGGAATAGTTTTTTTATAGTGGGATTTTAGGAATTTGTTAGGCTGAAGTGACTGATCGAGTCCGGCCAAAAGCCCACCATAGGGTGAAGTATTAGAGAACCTTGAACAGCGCATGCCATCTGCGGATGGCGGAGCGCGCTCCCGTTAGTGTTAAATTTATTGTTTTACAGAAGGGATACGTAATGAAGTACGCCGCCATACTGTTGTCGATTCCCGCTATAGCGCTTGCGGTCGCGATTCCTGTGGCGGCCGATGAATCATCCCAGCGTATGCAACGCGCCTCAGGCTTGTGGAAAGTGACACCGGCCACCTCGCCGTTTTCCTGGGAAATTTGCGTCGACCAGGCAAAGGACCGTCTGATTGACGACGACTTGTGGGCCAACTTCGAACAGGAATGCAAGATCGAGTCAAAAAGCGGTAACGGCGACGGCTACAGCTTTATATCAAGCTGCCCAGACGCGAAGCTGGCCGCCTCGTTCAAGGGCGATCTGACGAAATCGTACATGCTGACGGCCGACACTTCGTTCGACCTGAACGGAGAAACCGAGACGCAGCGCACCATCGTCAATGGCAGCTTTCAAGGCGCATGTCCGGCCGACATGGAGCCGGGCGTCAAGAAAATGCGCGGCGGCATGAAGATGAACAGCCTGTACATCAACCGCTGAGCGATCAGAGCGAGTGCACCTGCCGCGGGATACTGCCCGGCAGGATGAGTCAAGCCAGCGGTGTCTCGATAGAGATAATGTCCGCCATCAACGACGCGCTACGGCGAATTCGCGCTTCCCACGGATACTCACCGGGAATCCTGATTGTTGCCATGTCGGCATAGGCTCCAGTGCGAAACCTTCTCACCAAAAACAAAGCCCGCACAAGGCGTTTGCGCTTCATGCCTGGCATGCTGCTCGCTTTTCTACAGATATCCGTTTTTTTGACGATACAGTTTATGAGCTGCTCGACATAGCTGCCAATACGCTGCTGACAGGTGATGAGATGTACAGATTTTCTTTTTTTTCATGATATGAAAATATTTCTGCAGTTTATTTTCATCAATGCCAAAGTGGCAGCGAGCCCTATCAATCGCTTCGCATTCCATGTGCGGTCAGCTCCTAGCGATAACCTCAAATGATTACTTACCCAGTAAGTGATAATGATGAAGAGCGCATTCAGGCTTTGAATGCTTTCGCGCTGATGGATACGCCACCTGAGCACGAATATGATCAAATCGTCCAAATGGCATCTCGGATTTTTGATGTCCCCATTGTTCTGATTTCTTTAGTGCATCGCGACCGACAATTCTTCAAAGCACGTGTTGGCCTCGATGTGTGCGAAACGGGTCGTGACGTTTCATTTTGTAATTTTGCGCTCATGGGCCGTAACGTTTTTTTGGTACTTGATGCGTCGCAGGATGCGAGATTTAGCTCAAACGCCTTGGTTGTTGGCGCTCCTCATATTCGCTTCTACGCGGGGGCGCCATTGATAACAACCAACGGTCATGTGCTGGGTAGCTTATGCCTGATCGACAATAAGCCCCGAGAGATGTTCTCAGACCGTGACCAGCTTATTCTTCAGGACCTGGCCGTTATCGTTATTGAAAAAATGGAGTTGCGTCGGCTCGAACTCGAGAATGCGGATAGCCATACCCGTTTCATCAATATGACGTCGACTTCACCCGATGCCATTATTTGCTCAAATAGCAAAAATCAAATCACCTCGTGGAATAACTCAGCCGAGCTCATTTTCGGACATAAGTCTGAAGACGTCATAGGAAAGGCTCTCGACATCATTATTCCGCAAGAGATGCGGTCCAGGCATCATGCCGGTTTCTCAAGGGTCGT
Organism: Pseudomonas syringae group sp. J309-1; assembly: GCF_032582135.1. NCBI lineage: Bacteria > Pseudomonadati > Pseudomonadota > Gammaproteobacteria > Pseudomonadales > Pseudomonadaceae > Pseudomonas > Pseudomonas syringae group sp. J309-1. Next base: position 45,521 of record NZ_JAWHNU010000024.1, read on the forward strand.
CTCAGGCGGCCCAGTCAGTATTATCGGAAAATCCGTAAACCTGACGGCCATACATCGCGACGGCCATAAAATACCCGTTGAGCTCTCGCTCTCACAATGGACTGATGTAGGCGAGCCACAATTTGGGGCGATCATTCGTGACGTCACCCAACGTGTAGCGGCGGACAAACTACTCAAGCACGCGGCTGAATACGATCATCTGACAGGCCTCGCTAATCGCTCAACACTTAAGCATCGGATCAAGGAGGCTTGTGACGCACAGATATCAGCGGCAATTCTTCTGATCGACCTGGATGGCTTCAAGGATGTTAACGACACGCTCGGCCACGCTGCGGGTGATTTTGTCCTCAGAGTGACGTCAAATCGCCTTCGCGAACGCGTACCGACGTGTCATATGGTCGCCCGTCTGGGTGGGGACGAATTTGTAGTCTTCATATCAGACACAGCAGATCAGGCCAAAGCGATTGAGCTTGGTTTGGCGCTCATCGCAGTCATTGAAGAACCTATAGAGTTTGAGGACAATTCTATTTTTATCGGAGCCAGCATCGGTGTGTCCATGAGGTCAGGCTCCGATTACGATGGCGAGCAAATGCTTGGCAACGCGGATTTGGCGCTCTATCAAGCCAAGTCTGACGGGCGATCCCTTGTTCGCGTGTTCACCAGCGAGCATCGACAGACGGCCTCAAAGAGAGGGGCTCTCAGCTCATCAATGCGTCAGGCATGGGCGAACAAAGAGTTTGAGCTGTACTACCAACCTCAGGTACGGCTTGCAGATGGCGCTATTACCGGGGCCGAAGCACTTATCCGATGGAACCATCCGACACTGGGCGTCGTGTCCCCAGCGGTTTTTTTACCTGTGCTAGAAGCAGGTCTTTTAGCGGTACCGGTGGGTGAATGGATATTGCGCTCAGCTTGTGAACAGGCAGCTCATTGGCGAAAGACCGGTAGAGATGGCTTCAGGATCGGCGTTAATTTGTTTGCCGCTCAGTTTCGTACGCGCGACTTTGCTGAAATGGTCGAAAGTGCACTTAACGACTTTTCTTTACCGGCGAGCGCACTCGAACTGGAGATTACAGAAAATATAATTTTGCGAAACGAACAGCGAATTATGGAGCCCCTGCACCACCTTCGCTCATTGGGCGTAGGCATTGCGTTCGATGATTTTGGTACAGGCTATGCGTCTTTGAGCCTTCTGAAAGACTACCCGGTCACACGCCTGAAGATTGACCGATCGTTTGTAAGTGGCGTCGAACGTAGCAAAAAAGACGAAGTAATCATCGAGGCCGTTATCAGGCTGGCGGCCGGCTTTGATCTTCAAGTCACTGCCGAAGGCATAGAAACCCGCGAACAGGAAAGTTTGATGCGGCATTATTTATGCGAAGAGGGGCAAGGCTACCTGTATGGTCGCCCTATGACGGCTCATGATTTCACTGAGCGTTATATCTCAACGCCTGACCGACCCTCTGACGTGTTAAATCATAAATAATCCAGCGCCCGCCTGAGTAGGCCCTTTTCAACCCAGACAGCCCTTGGACTGAAATTAAACAGTCAGGTGCATCGTCGTCCGCCAACGCGCACTCGCTGCGCAACTACTGTCGCAGTTCTAGACGACGGGCAAGCAGACTAAGCGCGATCAATCGGTGATCTAGGAGCTGGCGCACGTGATCGCCCAGGTCTACTAGGTGGTGTCCGGTTTGCAGTCACTAAATTGCCCCTTGTAGTCCTTTGTCTGACCTTTCTCACCTTGATCATGTTGGGGCTGCTCACCGCTGAGCGTATTTCCGCATGAGGACACTACCGACCGCCAGCACCCTTTTGAGCGCTCGCGCCAAGCCTCAATCATGCTGCCTAGGTTAGGGTGTCTTTTTTGCGCTGTACTTGACCAATCTATATGGCAAAAACAACAAAGCCCGCACAAGGCGGGCTTTGGGTAATTTCGGGCCATCATCCAGCCCTGAAATCAAATATGGTGCACCAGGCGGGATTCGAACCCACGACCCCTGCCTTCGGAGGGCAGTACTCTATCCAGCTGAGCTACTGGTGCAATGCGGGCGCCATGATACTCATCTGGTTGGCATGCGTCCAGTTGCAGGATATTAGGGGCAGATTCGGGGCAGTGTCACACATTGGTGGGGGTAGTGAATGTCTCACTACGTTACTCACACGACCTGGACGATGCAAGCCAAGAAGGGGGCAGATGCTAGGAAAGCTTTCTCAAAAGCAGCTCTGGATCGACGTTAAGCGCTTTGGCGATCCGTTCAATGTTGTAGATAGTGCAATTTTTCTCGCTCCTCTCCAGCATCCCCACATAGGTGCGATGGACACCGGCGCGCTCTGCAAGCTCTTCCTGTGAAAGGCTGAGTTCAAGGCGCCTATGGCGAACGTTGGCGGCGAAGATCGAGACGAGTGGGCAGTCATTAGGTTTGATCGGCATGCTTGCAAATGTGTCTGCATGCATACTACGATTCTACATACTATGATTAGCATATCGCTTTTCGATCTGGTTACCCGCGACAAGGACCGTTCCATGAGCCCTCAGTCCCTGAGTCTTGCATTGGCATTTCTCACAGCACTCAGCATCAACTCTGCCCAGGCAGCTTCAGATGCCGACATAAACAAACTGACTACATATGCCGTGATGCTTGGCCGTGCGGCTGGTTGCGGGCTTAGCGTAACCGGTGAGGCGAGCCAAGTCGGCGCCTGGATGGACAGGCGTTTCAAACCTGGCTCGGCAGATCAAAAAACGTACCTTCCAATCTTCATGGCTGGCGTCCGTGAAAACGCAGACCGTCAATCAAGGGGCTTAAGCCCTGACGATTGCAGCACCGTTCGTGAACAGTTCTCGCTATTTAGCTGGCCCTGACAGCCAGATAAATAGCGGCACTCAATTCCAAAAAGGGATTTCTGAATGTTTAAAGTTGTAGCTTTGGCCGCATCCACCATGATGCTTTCAACTGTCGCTTTCGCAGAGGTGAAAGCAGATTGCAGTACCAAGATGAATGGTGAAGCTCATTGCGAGTTCATGAACACCGGATCGAAAAAAGACAGCGTATGTGCGGTCATTGAAGTGGTCAGAATTTACGATGCCAAGCTTTACACTCGCCCGTCATTCGGCGGCAAGGGCACTGCTCTCTCGTCCGGGAAAATATGTTCGGGACTGATTGAGCCTCAAGATGTTCGCGAGCGAACGCCCTCAAACTCTTGGTCGGTGAATGGTACTCCCATGAGTCCGATGTCGTTTTGCGAGTCGGATAACCCTTGGGAAAAAGCGCCGATGAATTGCGCAATGACCACCAAAGTAGTTGCCAACTGATCATGAAAATTCTGGCGCTATTCTTTCCGCTTTTTATCCTGGGTTGTGCAACCAGCCAATCTGACGTCGAAACAGAGGGGAGACGCCAGGTCTTTGTGGTTAATCAAAAGGTCGGCGATGTCTACTACCGACTTACCAACTCACTTGAGCCTGGTACGACTTGTGAGGACCTCTCCGTGACCCGCTCCTTCTACTATCCGGAGAAGAACGAATTCAGTATCTCTTGGGGAATTCCCCGGCCTTTAGGTGGAGGCCCTTTCGTGATTGCGGTGGTTAAGGGTAAAAGCGTTACCGGTGCTCAAACCGAGGTGACCTATTTGGAGTCGCGGGGTACGTTGCCTGGGGTCTACAGCGACGTGAAGAACTTTGTTCGTGGCGGGCATTGCACCAAGTCCGGGACATAACGAGCACAGCGGCGAAGGCGTTCAACACGCTGATCGCGATACTGACAGTCGATCTCGGTGAAGTGTATGGTGATCCGCGAGCAAACCAATGAATGGGCGCGAGATGACAGCTTTTGTAGCGATAGATGAGGTTGTTTCTGCAACCTCCGCTTACTTCAGCAGGCACTGGAATGCTTCGGCTATAGGCCAAAGCCCGCCAGAATGGCAAGGCTGGTATGAGTTCAAGGGGTCGGCACCCAACTACCAACTAGGCGGATGCTACGCCCTCTTTGAGGGAGACGAACTGCATTACATTGGGCTCGGCGCAAGCCTTGGCGGTGGGCGTTACATCGGGCATGGCTTATCTCGAAGACTCAAAGCTCACGTATTGCAGAACGATTGGGAGAAAGGTCCGGAGTGGTTGAAGCTGCGTCCGCGCTGGCCGGGTATTAGCTCCATATACACTATCGGTTTCGACGATGAAAACGTACATCTCGCCCCATCGCTTGAGACATTCCTAATCAGAAAGTTTGCTGGCAGGATCAAAAATCAGAGGGTCTAAGCTTGGAAAAAATTTACCTCTATGGGGCCAGGATCACCTACAACTTCGATGAGTCCTCCCCTGCTATTTACGCCGAGGGAAGAGAGCCTTTCTGTCTTGATCCCTGCAACATTACCCCGGATATATATCAGGCAATCAGAGCCTGGGCCGGTGGCGGTAATGAGGGTAATGAGGGTAATGAGGGTAATGATCTCTCCGCCAGCTTGATCGTTCACGCTGACGGCACTATTGAGCGATGGGTCGAAGAATGGTCGCCGCGCCCATGCAAACCTCGATAGAAAATACAATATCGCCGCTCTGGTGGGAGGCGCAACACACGTAAAAACCTGTTCAGGCGCGACGGCATACAAGCCTAGCCATCATTATCCGCCTTGGGGCTTAAGATCTCGCTTCGAGCTTAAGGCGGGTTTCACACTTTGGAGCCCTGCCTGCTTATCAGCTTTTGTGGCCAGGTCGAGGCAAGCTATAGCTAATTGATCAGAGCCTCTTTCACTGCGTGAGCTATACATCAATGAGCTCGGAACTGGATGTTCCTTGCTCCGCATATGGAGGTGTGAGATGCATGAAGTCTTTGATGTGAATACTTATTGCCAGGAGCTCAGCAAAAGCGAAGTACTCAGCGCCAGGGTGATCGGGTGGACCGGGAGATGGTCGCTATTTGGAAGTTTTGTTCTGTGTTGTCAGTGCCTGAATGCGCAGTCTGTTGATGATGCTGGTCGTGTTTTTACGCATCTGCCTGGGTGTACAGCAGGGCAGACCGGCAGCAATCCTTGGCGTGAGCTCAGACAAGTTCTTATGGATGTTCCGCTGCCTGATCATGCGCAAGCACGGTTAGGTGACCCTCGATTTATGTAAGTCAGATATGCGTGTTGGCGACCTAGCTCTATCCGCCTGTAGCGCATGGCTAGGCGATGCGGCATTGAAGCTACAGATCCTGCGTTTCGTTTCGCTCTACGTTTCTGGCAAGGATCGACGTGAATGACCTGAATGATGCCTTTGAGAGGGATGGGTGGATTAGGTCCATTTCAGGGAAGTCAGATGCTTTCATGTAGCGATGGAATAGAAGCGCAAACGTAGGATCATTGGCGGATTTTTCCCTGAGTATCTCAAAGCGCTTGCTGCGTTCTGCAAGAGTATCGGCGCACGCCACCTCGATCTGCCGCTGGACGTTCTCATTATCAACCGGCGTCGGCAAAGTAATCGGTATCCAGCAAAAAATCTTTTCTAGAGCGTTTTCTTCACAGTCTTTTGTCAGTTGAGCGTATGCGTCATCGTGAAGTTTCCGCTCCTCGGGTGGAAGGCGATTGATCCGAATCTCTACCTGGATCCTGCTTACCATTGCCTCCAGCAACATCTGCTCGTTTGATATGGCTTTTCTAAAATCTGAAGTGGCAGTTTGATTCAAACTTGCATCGCTGATGCTTTGAGTGAAGTCCGAGACGCTCTTCGAGAAATCACTGAGGTATTGCGATACGGGCTTTTGCCGAACGGCTGGCCTTGTAGTCGGCTTCGGCACAGTGGTGGTAGATTTGAGGGCGAAATCCCTGACCCTCCGGATAGATTCGGCAGGGTTGTTGAAAACTACGCTTGCTGGAATCCGCAGAACACTAAAGCCGTTGGCTACAGAAAATTCGTCCCGGATACGGTCACGGGCTATCTGTTCAGGTGAGGAGTGATACGTGGCTCCATCAATTTCAATGATGTACTTCCCATTCAGCACGAAATCAAAGCGGTAGTTTTGAAACTTGACCTGCATCTCCAATGACATTTTTGAGGAAACGAGTTTGCCTTTGTTTGGATGAAGCTCGAACTCTTTAATCATTGCCTTTAAGAACTGCTCTTCGGCTGGAGACTCACAGCCTCTGAGATACATTTCTAGCCAGTCGCTTTCCTCAGCTGTTGCGTCAACCCACGTACGGGGCGGAGGAACCCCTTTAATATTGGGTGAAATATGATCTACGAACGTCACCCAAGCCAGAACAAGAACACAGATCAAAACATATGGAAACACGAAGCATAGTGGCAAGATGATTGCTATCAAGCCTGCCCTTATCCAAAACTTGCTTTCAGGTTTACCGCCCACGAACCACCTCTTTTCTGAATACAATTACGAGAATCTATTGGATCGTTCCTTTCGGTGAGAGCAAATCTACGCACGTGCTCCTTGTAAGTCACGTAAGTGTAGACTTGGCTATCCCGTCACCCCGCGATGCTGTGTTCTGATCTATCTGTCGTCTGCCTTCCTGAGGTGCGCAGCTTTCAGCAACGGATAAAGTCTGAAAATGCGTCTATGAACGCAGCCAGGCTCTCATGTCCTCATAAAACTTTCGGCCTGCAAGGGCCGCCGATCTGCTGCCGTAGCTTGGATTGGATTTCAAGCGGTGGGAGGTAAAGTCGAACTCTTTCTCGGTGTAGGATACCCAGGCCCTCGGCGTCTGAAGCTCGGTCACTGATATGGCTTCATTTTTTTCGCGCTTGCGATATCCCTTGATCGGCGGGTTTGCTTTCAAATTCTGCTTCAAGGCTAATAGCTGCTGTATAGCTACATCAGTGAGTGCAGCCGGTATGCATGCGATACCGTGAATGTGGAAGCCGTGGCTCTCTTCGCTCTCGCTGCCGACAAACTCAGTTGTAAAAGCAAAGTCAGTGATACCCAACGTCTTGGCAAGCGCTTAAATATTGCTGTTGAGGCCTACCTCATCGTCTGCGGGTGTACCGGTGATTTAAATGTCAAAGTCCACGATTACGGTGTGGCCAATTATTCCGGGCAAAGCGAGAATGGGGCTCATCAGCCAGTCGCTTTCAGGGAGAAAGTCATGTTCAGTCTTGAGGCAACGCCTTACACCCTCGATGGACCGGCAACCTTGCAGGTTCGGGAGCGCCTAGAGGCGATCGAAGAGCGAGTCGCTCTTTTACGCAGCGCCGGGACGCTCACAGAGGTCACTCTTCGAGACTACTACGGAGAAAGGCGCTTTGAGCAAGTTGCGGAGTCGAATGCCATTGAGGGGAGCACGCTCTCTGTCGGCGAAACGGAGCTCGCAGTGCTCAAGGGGATCACCATCACCGGCCACGATCCAGCTTACGTACGAGATGCGATCGCCCTCGACAGGGCTTTACATCGAATCACGGAGTTAGCGCGCCTCAAAGACCAGCCAACTCATATTGGCCAGCTGCATGAGGTTCATACGCTGCTTCTTACGGATCGCCCGGGCGCTGGTATGTTTCGCAACGAGCAAGTTTTGATAAGAGGCGCGAAACACGTACCCCCGAAGACGTGGGCTGCTGTGATGAATGACATGGAAAGCTTTCAGCAATGGTCGAGAGATAATGCAACCTTGCCAGCACCACTCCGAGCCGTGATTTTGCACGCCTGGCTTACCCATATCCATCCTTACATAGATGGTAACGGGCGTACCGCCAGAGCCATCGGCAATCTTGAGCTCATTCGAGCTGGATATCCTCCGGTCATCATCAAGAAAAAAGAGCGTGATCGTTATCTTGAATGCTTGGCGGAATCTGACGACGGCGGGGATATTCGTTCGTTCATTGAGCTTGTCTTCGATCGGATTGAAGGTTCACTTATTGGCTTGGAGCTTTCGGCGAAACGCAAGCAAGGCTTCAATCCGATGGTCGAAAGAATCAGAGCGGTGCAAGAAAAACAGCTACGCATTTGGGAAACCAGTATTCGGCTTCTTGCAACCATCGTCGAACACAACATTGGCAGTACTCTCGAGCAGGTTGGAGGCAGCTGTTCAACTCATATCTTCGAGCAGCCTATAGATCTACAAGAATACGTGGAAGTTTGCGCAGGCAATCCCGTACCTCGCTCCTGGGCATTTACAGTAGCTATAGATGTTCCGGGGGTGCCTAAGCTGGTAAAACTTGCATATATCGGCCATCGTAGCGGGCGAATGTACCAACACTTGGATTCTGGAGGACCATCATTATACTGGTCCAGCAAAAATCCAAACGGTTTTCCAAAATGGATATCTGATGGGGCGAATTCTCCGCATGCCGTAGAAATCACAGCCCGAGCTGGTTTTGGTGACGAATGGTATATCCGAAATGCTGAAGATCTAATAAGTACCACTAGCACAACTGCGCTCGCGGAAAAGGTCGCTAATTCTATTCTTGCTCAGATGCAGGTTGAGTAATCATTCCGTATCAAAAAGCGTTTCGGTTAAAGGCGCTCGTAAGTCCCCCTTGGAGCGCCTGTAATAATCTCTGAGACGACCGTGCCCTGAAGCTTTGCCTCGTGCCACCGTTTGGCCTCTCTCCTCAGCTGCGAAGATATGAAGGTGTGTTTGCCAGGGGGGAGGTCGTACTCGTGTTCAAGGGATGGTTTGATTTCCACTGATAGTCCGTTCTTAACTGAGTAGAAGCACCATCCCACCACAGATGGCCTTTGATCACGTTCGATGCTCACTCCGGGTGTATCAAACCTAAGATCGGCGTCGGCCTCTCCTTTGATCGATTGGAGCTTCATACGCAGCGCCGTTTTCCCGGTAGCAGCGAATCCCACTGGGCCGATCATCACGCCATGTAGGTGCCATCGTCTCCGGCTGGATTTGTCAGCCAGCGCTGCGGGTGCTTTTTCGACGCCATATAAAAATTCAGCTCTGGTGTCGACCGCCGCTCGCACCTGCCGTGTCATCTGGTCCCGCACATATTCGAGTGCGGTGGCGTCACCGTTATCCAGCCGGTCACTCAGCTGTTTACTGAGAATCAAAGTGAAAGTTTTCAGCTCCCATGATCTTGCCTGAGCCATTTCATACAATGGGCCAGCCGCTACGGCTAGCTTCGTGAACTCGTTGGTATGCTTCCATGCCTTGAGCTCCATCTCTTTGGGTATAGGCTGATCAAGGAGAGTCTTTCGTCTGTAGATTGATCCCGGAATATAGGGAGTGTCTGTAGACAATATACTTCTCTTCGACATCGCCAATTGCTTCGCATACAGCATAGATACTAGGCCCTGGCTCGTTTTGGAGGGTTGGGACTTTACGGGTTTTTTCTCATGACCGTCCAAAGCGCCTGTTACGCAGGGTTGGCTGGGAGTTCCCTTTACACGTGTTACCGACGGGGCCTGGGTCTTGGTGTTGAGCGATCCTGTAAACGATTCAGGACGACTTAATGAGGCTGGTGTGCTTTGCTGAGTGGTTCTCATATCAGGGCTCTCATACCCACGTGGAAGCAGGGTCAGATTTTCAAAATCGTCATCCCGGCAGAGTCGCCAAGGTGATCGACCATTCAGGTTCGTTCTAAGACTTTGACACTTCGCCCGGTCACGTCCCGGTCATGAGGTGGTCAAACCCTTCGCAGACAACATCATCGTCTTCGTCCTTCTGATCAGATTGAGCTAGCCGCCGATTTTTCATCCATTGCAGGTTTTCCAGTTCGTCTAGGGCGGCTTGATCATCTCCACTAATTTCTGCATCTTCTAGCCGCTGCTGAGCACGCATCTCCGCGACATCATCAGCCGTCATAATGTGGATCTTGAGTTCGGGCAGTTCTTCTATCTCAAGCGCTTGATTCAGCTTCTCCAGGGGCAATGCTTTGCGGGTGACGTCCTGTGTCAGCTTAAGCGCTGTCGATGCAGCAGCTAGGGCTCTAAACGCCATCGGGTCAGCCGGATCGAGAGTTTCAATAGCGTTAGCAAGCTTGAGTCGTATCTTCTCAGTCAGCACCAACTCATCGACTACCAATGACGCCGCGAGCTGTTGCACCGACTCCAATGAAAACGCCGTAGTGAGCAACTCCTCCCTGGCTTTATCAATCAGTGCTTGGGTGCTAGCGCCAGCTACTACTTTGTTCGTCCTGATAATGCGTTGCACGGTGCTGATGCTGAGTTCTAGGCGATTCGCGATAGCTGGAAGCGTATAGCCCGCTTCGCGAAGGACTACTACCTGAGTGCTTTGGTTTGGGGTGACCTTTTTTCCTGCCATCTCAAACCTCTTCTTCAAGGATGTGAAGCGCGGTCGGCTTTGGCGGCAGTTTCGCCAAAACAAGCAATTCGCGTTCGAGCCGGTCCCAGTTTCCGGTGACAGTGGCAAGCGGAAAGCCAGACAGCCTGGCGATTTCGTTGATTCGAAACGGAGCAATAGAGGCCAGCATGATGCCGGACGCGCGAAGGGCGTCTGTTAGCGCTTCAGCGATGGCTAGGCGGGTATGTTTGCGCTGCGTGATGCTCGCGGCCGGTTGATTCCTACAGGGCCGAGGCGAGTTGATGCCATTTTTGCGGCAGAGATGGTAAGCAGAGTCTTTCGTCCAACGAACGCCATCGGTTCGAGGATTGCTGTTGTTCAGGTGCTGCGCTAAGCGACGATAAGAGTTGACTGGGTTTTGGAGAAAGTCACGGGCGTTTTCTTCTATGGTACTCATTGGGGCGTATCCTTCGTTTGGAGTGTTGGTAATGATTCATGGTTGAGTCTCTCGTCTGTTTAATGGTTAATCTGCTTCTATGAGCAGTAGTTTGATCATATGCCTTGGGGTATTTAGCGTCTAGCGTTAATTCATATATTTCAACGGGTTGCAAGCGTTTTATTAGATAATTCAGTGCCGGTCATTCTTTGAGTCGCTGTGATCACATGTAACCTGTGCAGCGGCCTGTAGTCGCTTAAGCCGCAGCAAGGCGGGCTCTGATGATCGTGAATCTATATTAGGCAATCAGCGTGCGCTTTATGCGATAGACCGTCGCAACACCACAGCCCGCCATCTTGGCGACCTCATCAGCGGAAGCCTGCGGATGTTTGACTAGGAGGCTTTCAACTTTCGCCCACTTGGTCGCGTCTTTGCTTTTACCGGTAGGTTTCCATTCAGGATCAGCGGCTTGCTTGTTCTGAATGCCTTGGCGGATTCGCTCAACGCGCTTTTCCTGGTCCAGACGGGCCATAGTCGCCATCAGGTCAATCAGCATGCCGTTGACCACTTCCATGATTTGACCGGTGATACCGACATCATCCACCAGCACGTGACTTGTGGGCAGATCGGCAATGACCAGTCGCAGGCCCTTGGCTTCGATTGTGGCTTTCAACGACTTCCAGTCTGATTGTGAGAGGCGTGTGAGGCGGTCCACCGACTCGCAGAGACAGATATCACCGGGTGCTGCTGCTTCGAGCATGGCGAGCAGCTGAGGCCGGTCAAGTTTTGTCCCGCTGATATTCTCTGCATAGATACCTGCGACCGTTAATCCTTTTTCCGCTGCGAATGCCTCAAGTGCAGCTTTTGCTCTGTTGGCGTCCTGATCCTTGGTCGATGCGCGGAGGTAGAGGTGGGTATTCACAGGTTTTATCCTTAAGACTTAAATTCAATAGGTCTATGATAATTCGATCGTATAGCTATTTTGAATAGTTATTTGATAGTGGTCGACGAATGGTCGTACCACTATCAAACCTGTCTACTTCTTTGATAGCTGAAATCAGAGTACGTCGCGGTATAGCTTCGTAGGGGAGCACAAGAGGATGGGGTGAGGGATGAGTTTAGAACACGCCCGTAGGGCAGGGCGTGGCATCAGAGAGGACATTGTTTACTCAATTCCAGGTAGGATCAGTGTGCCACCGGTGGTACGTTTGCCGAAGCCTGTTGGAGTTAGCAGGTCATGCTTTTTCATCTCAGATAGCACTGCTAACCATTTGCCCTTGCTGAAGCGCAGCTTGGCTTCGTTCCAGCGGTGCATGACCTCATCCACGATTGCTTCATCGGTAACTAGACGACCTTCGATGATGAAATCGTTCCAGGCAGCGTACAAGGTCACGGTCATTTCGCAGCGATCCGTATCCCAGTCCCGCATTAGCTCAATAACTTGCTCAATTCTTGCCTGCTCATTGGCTGACCAAGTGCGGTTATACGCCTGGCGATGTTGCCCTGCCAGGGAGAGCGGGCGGTACGCATGGCCGACTGTGTCGCGGTCAATGCGCTCGTACCATTGCTGCTTTTGCAACTCTGCTTCGACTTGGTTCATCAGGTAGCGATCATGGGGACCTGCCACGTTACGTAAGTAACTGCCCTGAACCGAATTGAGCCCGGCCGCATGCTCGGCCAGGTAAATCACTTTTTGCAGTTTGCGCTGACCGAAAGTGCGTTGTGCGTGCAGCCTGTGAGTGACCTCGGCGGCGAGCAGGGTGCGGGCGGTTTTTTTATCCGTGATAAGGGGAGCCTGCTTACCATCGTCATTAAGGGCGCGCTCGACCAGGGTACTGGCCAGTTTTTCGTTGAGTTGGCGGGCCTGAGTTAGGCGGATTTTCAGTTGGTCGCACAGGGCCATCAGTTCATCGACTTTGGCGACGATGCGGTGTTGTTCTGCCAGCGGAGGCAAGGGAAATGCACATGCCCGAAGTTGGCTCATATTGATTGAGGCAAGGTTTGTAGTTTGCTTTGACGAGCCCGCAAAATACTCCCTTGCTGAGGCGGAGTTCAGGTACATCTCTGCCCATCGTGGCTCCCAGTCTGCAACCACTGCGCGGGCCCGGAAAACGTGATTCTGGTGAAGGCTCTCGGGCAGCTCATCACGCCAAATCGCAGTCCTTCCGACCTTATCCCAATCACCACCTTCGGTAATCAGCAGGTCACCTTTTCGAAGCAGGTACTTTTCGATTTCGTCTTCTGGAACCTCGATCTCCTTAATCTGGTCCATTTGCAGGTGCCCGCGCTGAACATTAGCCACCCGAAGATAGGGCTTGGATACCAGCTTGCGGCCGCCAAGTTTCCGCCCTAGGGTGACGCCGCCAGTCACATGCAAAACATCATCAATGCTTTGCCACTCCCAGCCAGTAGGTATTTCATAGGGAGGCTCCAGCAACGATTCGGTAGCCAGAATCTTTTGCTTACGAGCCCTCAGTTTTTCTAGGTGGAGCTGCTTTTCAATCCTGATACGTCGGACAAGCTCGATGGCCGGCTCATCGCTGGGATTCTGTGGCACTAACTTGCCCATTACTGCTAGCTGCAGCAGAGTTTGTTTGAGGGCGTCGATGCTGGATTCTGTGGCGAACAGGATGTGGAAGTTTTCAGCCAGGCGCTGCCAGTTGGCTTCGAACTCGGTGGCGTCACTGCCTTGGATCAAGCTGTCGAGCAGCGCTTGCACCAAATTGGCGTGGGCGCTTCCGGCGTCAGCCTGTTGGGCTTCCAGCAAATCGCACAGGGCCATCAGTTCATCGACTTTGGCGACGATGCGGTGTTGTTCTGCCAGCGGAGGAAGTGGGATAGGTAGCTCCCTCACCTTATCCGCATTCAAGTTCAAGACCACCGCGCCTGCTGCTGCTTTAACAAAGAAACTATGCACATAGGGCGATGACAGAAGAAGGTACAGATAATCTTTAACCAGCGAAGAAGGTGGGCTGATTCTCAGCCAACCGTCGTGAATGCAACCTTCGATTTGCGTGATGTACGGACGGCCAAAGCTCATTGAATTTGTCAGTAGGAAATCACCTGGATAAACCATGCGGGTCTTGACTAGGCCTTCACGCCGAATCCTTTCACCTGCAGACGTGATGTATTTTCCACCTTTATCAGTGTCACCAATTTTTATCCAATTTAGGCCGTCTGCATCTTCTGTCAAAAAATCTTTAATTGGTCGGGGCGAACCACCTCGCTCGATTAACGAAATATCACCAAGTTTTATCCATAGCCAACCCGGTGCTGATTTAAACGGTGCTGCTACCTCGTCAATTTCTTGCAGCGGTACCTGCTCTCTGGTTTTTCCCTTAACAATAAGCTGGCTATTTTCTTCCGTAATCTGCTTGAGCAACTCTCCGGCTGCCTCATCATCGGCGTTTTGCTCAAGCAACTTGCCACGCACCGCGAGCTCCAGAATCAGCTCTCGCAGTTTTTTGATGCCGTTGGGAGCACCAGCTAGCAGCGGTAGATTGCCGGTGAGCGACGCCGTCATACCTGACGCTCCAGGGCTTCGGCCAGCACGGCCTTGAGCTGGTCGCGCAACTCGCCGATCTCACCTTGCAACGTGGCGTAGCTACGCAACATTTCGTCAGGGTCGTGGCTGATCTGCTCGCCGATATGAGGGTTTTTGCAGTCTAGGTTCCAGTTGCGCGCTTGCAGTTCCTTGACGCTCATTTTCCAAGCGAATTCATTTTCCACCCGCGTGGCAAAGCCATCGGCTTCGTTGCCCCACCAGTCTTGTTCCACGGCGAACTCTTCAATGCGCATGGGTCGGGTTTTCGAGTAGTTTTTCACTCCGATCGGGTACTGGTGCTCGTAGAACCACACCTGTTTGGTCGGTGTGCCTTTAGTGAAGAACAGCAGGTTGGTCTTAATGCCGGTATAGGGATTGAAGACTCCCTTGGGCAGGCGAACGATGGTGTGCAGGTTGCACTCGGTCAGCAGCTTTTTCTTGATACGACTCTTGATCCCGTCCCCAAACAGGAAGCCATCAGGCAGCACCACAGCGGCGCGGCCACCATCCTTGAGCAGGTGCACGATTAGCACCAGAAACAGGTCGGCGGTTTCGCGAGTGCGGAAAGCAGCGGGGAAGTTGGTTTCAATACCGTCCTCTTCCATACCGCCGAACGGAGGGTTTGCAACAATGCAGTGCACTCGCTCTTTCGGGCCCCAACTAATCAGGGGTTTACTCAGAGTGTTGTCATGCTTGATCTGGCTAGGCACCTCAATGCCATGCAGGATCATGTTGGTGGTCGCCAACAGGTGCGGCAGCGGCTTTTTCTCCACGCCGAAGATGCTGGCCTGCAGGGTGCGTTCGTCTTCAGCGGTTTTCACGTATCGGCTGCGCTTGTGCTCAACTGCGCAAGTGAGGAAGCCACCCGTTCCACAGGCCGGGTCCATGACCTTTTCTTCCAGCTTGGGGTCGACCATGCGTACCATAAATTCGGTGACCGGGCGTGGGGTGTAGAACTCGCCCGCATTACCCGCGTTCTGCAGGTCGCGCAACAATTGCTCATACAGATTGCCGAATTCGTGGCGCTCTTGGGCCTTGTTAAAGTCCACGCCCTCCTGAACTTTGTTGATAACCTGACGCAGCAATTGGCCGGACTTCATGTAGTTATAAGCGTCTTCAAATACGCTGCGCACTACAAAGGCAGACGGTGTGTTGCTGTACTCGTTCAAATTCTGCAACTGAGGGAACAGGTTATTGTCGATGAAGTCCTTCAGCGCGTCACCGGTCATGCCTTCCGGGTTGGCGGCCCAGTTTCGCCAGCGGCAGCTGCCGGGAATGGGCGAGCAATAGTTATCGTCCATCAGTTCCCATTCCAGCTCACGGTCATCGAAGATCTTCAGGAACAGCAGCCAGACCAACTGACCTATACGCTGAGCGTCGCCGTCGATGCCGACATCTTTGCGCATGATGTCCTGAATGGACTTGATGGTGGAGCTAATGGACATGAAGTTCTCTCAACGCGTGCCGCAGTGGGGGCGAAATTCTACAGGACGGTTCGATTTCCTGCCCTGACATATCGTCAGTACGTAGCTTTTAACTGGCGTAAAGCTCGTCTTCCAGTTCGTGAATTGCCTTGTTGTAGCCAGCCTTTCCGCCAAAGGCTTTGACCAGCTCCATCGGTGCGCCGATCTGGCTAAAGGGATCAAGCTGGAGGATCTTGATATCTTCGATGTGCTCTACGCCAGTGTCGGCGTATTTATCCAACAGAGCCTCCAGCACCAGACGGGCAGAGCCGGAGTACTTGGCGAAGTAGTTGCGCTTTTTTACTTGCTCGGCGCGCTCGCGGCGTGTCAGGGCTGGCTGGTCGAAGGCAACGTGGCAGATCAGATCGAACGGGTCGAGTGCTTGGCCCTGCTTCTTATCCACCTCCTCCGCCAAGGCTTCCCACATTACTCCCTGAACAGCCATCTCCTCGATAATCACTTTCTTTTGCTCGGAATCAGTCCAGCGGCGTAGGAAGTCATCGAGCGAGGCAAACTGTTTTTTCACGCACGCACGGGTGTAGTCGTGCAATGACTCGGTGATTAGCCGGCCATCCGGACCGTAGTACTGCACGCGTTCGGCGATGACGTACACGGGCAGGTTATCGATAACGTATTTGATGCGCTTTTTATCGGATGAGGTATCACCCTCGGACCCCTCTTCAGGTAGCCAGTCGCCGCCATCGACAATGCCATCTTCACCTTCCAATGGGCTGTCTGGAGGAACAGGCGAGGCGTCACCTTCAGGGCTGTAGATCACGACTGGTTCGCCGTCGAAGTCCGGGTCGGCAAACAGCTCGGTCGCTTTCTTGAAGTCCAAGATGGTGAACCAGTACTTGCCGAAGTCCTCGTTGATTCGGGTGCCGCGACCGATGATCTGTTTGAACTCAGTCATCGACTTTATGTGCTGATCGAGCACGATTAGCTTGCAGGTCTGCGCATCAACGCCGGTAGTCAAAAGCTTGCTGGTGGTGGCTATGACTGGGTAACGCTCTTCCGGGTTGATGAAATTGTCTAGCTCGGCCTTGCCTTCTCTGTCATCACCGGTAATACGCATCACATATTTGCGGCTCTCAGCAACCCGCAAAGGATTGAGGTTGATCAGCGCCTGGCGCATGCGCTCGGCGTGGTCGATGTCGTCGCAGAAAACGATTGTCTTCTGGTAAGGGTCGGTGGCTTTGAGGAAGTCGGTGACTTTCTGAGCGACGAGCTGAGTGCGCGCCTCGATGATCAGGTTGCGATCCATGTCCTTGAGGTTGTAGATGCGGTCTTCAATCAGTTCGCCATTCTTGTCGAGCATGCCCTTGGGTGGCCGCCACCCTTGCAAGTCTTTATCGAAGTCGATACGTACTACTTTGTAGGGGGCAAGAAAACCATCCTCAATGCCTTGTTTGAGGGTGTAGCTGTACACCGGCTCGCCGAAGTAGGTGATGCTGGATACCTCTTTGGTTTCCTTCGGTGTGGCGGTAAGGCCGACATGAGTGGCGTTGGAGAAGTAGTCGAGAATTTCGCGCCAGGCAGAATCCTCAGCAGCGCTACCACGGTGGCATTCGTCGATCACGATCAGATCGAAGAAGTCGCGAGAGAACTGCTTGTAGATGTTCATCTCTTCTTCGTTGCCCGTGACGGCCTGATAAAGCGACAGGTAAATTTCGTAAGAGGTGTCGATCTGGCGCCTGGCGATCTTGGTCATTGCCTGGCCGAAGGGTTTAAAGTCGTTGTTCTTAGTCTGGTCGACCAGGATGTTCCGGTCGGCGAGAAAAAGGATTCTTTTCTTCTGCTTGGACTTCCACAGCCGCCATATGATCTGGAAGGCGGTGTAGGTCTTTCCCGTGCCGGTAGCCATAACCAGCAGCACACGGTTTTGCCCGCGTGCTACAGCCTCAACCGTGCGGTTGATGGCGTTCGTTTGGTAGTAGCGCGGCATACGACCCGAGCCGTCATCGTAGTAGGGCGCTTCGATTTTGTGCTGGGCTTGTCCTTCTAGCCCCTTCCACTGGCAGTAGCGTTGCCATAACTCGTGAGGACTGGGGAACTGATCAAGACTCAGCTGGGTTTCAACTTGGCTGCCGGTGCCGCTACGGTCATGAAATAGAAAACCATCGCCATTGCTGGAGAATATGAACGGCACATCCAGCGCTTCCGCATAGCCTAAAGCTTGTTGCATGCCGGAGCCCACAGAGTGCTTGTTGTCCTTCGCCTCGATCACGGCAAGTGGCAGGTTAGGCTGGTGGTAAAGGATGAAGTCGGCTCGGCGGGCTTCACCACGGCTGTGCAGCTTGCCTCGGACGATGATACGACCCTTGGTAAAGCTGACTTCCTCGCGTACCTGCTTGTGCATGTCCCAGCCGGCCTGCTGAATAGCTGGCGCGATGTACTTGCTGCAGATGTCTCGCTCGGAAAGTGATTTTTTATCCATTACCCCAATTCCCTTTCAAACCGGCCTGGTCTTTCCAGTCCGGCGCTGCTGATCCCGCTTCATGGGCGTAAATGTACCTTGTTTGGCTTTACTCGACGCTGCAAAGTGCCAGATTTGGCGGCTGAGGGTTGACGAATTGCTAGTTGGGCAAATGGTGGTACCGAACGATTGTGTCGTGGGATGCGCGGTCGACCAGCTATTTTTCAACCGGATCCCAGTGCTTCTCTGGGTCGATTGCGGCCATCAGTGGTCTCGACCAGTTGAGGCCATTGAATTTACTGGTCAGACCCGATGCATCCGACTGGTGGATTCGAATTCAAATGGATGCTGAAGCCAGTCCAATCACGCGGAAGATGAATTGTCCGGAAATGGGCGATCAGCATTGCATTCTGTTTGATTGAGGCCATGGATTACTCTATGTCTCTTAACTGATGCGCTCAGTTTGTTCCCGAGGCGAGATAAGAACGACAAGTACGTGACGTTCGAAAGATCGACGGGGATGGTCAAACTCTCTAAAACTGCCTGTTTTTTCGTCTGGCTGAATCCCGTTCCATACTGAGCGACTTGGCCTTCTCTGCTTCTCGAATGTCCTGTGAGGTCGGGTAGAACGAGGTATGCCTCTCCTCCAGCCTCTCGGGCAATGTCAGTAAATGTATGGCGAAAGCTGTGGAAATTCTTGCGGTCTGTTTTGCCCTCGGCATCCCGCTCGCGAATACCGCATTTGAAAAAATATCCGGATGCCGGAGTGCTTTGGCTAGGGAAGCGACAAAAGAAATGAGTAGCGTTGCTACCCCATCCCTTTTTAGGGTTGTAGGTGAGGCCATCCGAGAACAACTTCTCTCGCCCCTCAGCGACCGCCCGCTCTACGAAGCTCAGAAAACCCATACGAATGAGCTCGCTGTGGATAGGTAAGACTCTGCGGCTAGACTGATTCTTAAGTGATTTAGGCAATGGTCGATCTAATTCATCGTCCATCATGCTGATGGTCCAAATACCGTCGGCCTCTGTTTTGCTCACGTCCTCCGTATCGAGCTGACAAAGCTCGTTAAGTCGCCCTCCGGTGAATAGTCCCAACAAGGGGAGCCAGAATTGATACGGAAAGACAGCGTTGCTCCTATTTAGAGCGGTGCCGGTATACAGATAACCTGAGAAGATTGCCTTCAGGTCGCTCTTGGAAAATGCCTTCTCAACCGCTTTCTCGCCTGCACGGTGATGATTAATAGACGGTTTGTCTGGCGAGTTTGGGGGAATGGTGGTCATTCCCTTTCGGAATGCGAAGCTGTGGAGAGCTCCTAGCCGAATGGTTATTTTTTCGACTGTTTTAGATCCAATACGCTGCTCGCCCTCGTTCACAAGAATAGATTCGCTCGGCGAGTCCGGGCTTGGAAGCTTGGCACCTCGGCTTACTCGGATATCAAAAATCTGAGAGTAGATGCGCTCGAAATCCTCAACCGTTAAGCGATTGATCGGTTTATTGCCGCTCAAGATGTTCAGCCGAGAAGCATGTCCCTGCTCATCCTCTTTAGTGCGCTCCGACTTCCTGTTGTTTTTGGCAAGCTTTGCTAGGGTTTCCCAGTGCAGCTCCCATAGCCTGTATAGGGTCGGTCCATCAGGCTGACTCGCCGTAACTAGTTCAGCCGATACGCTGGTGCTTTGGGATGGGCGCAGCGCCAGCCGCTCTATGAGCTCTGGCAGCAGTTTTTTGAAAAGCGGCAAGGGCAAAGCACTGGCTTGAGCGCGAAGCTCCTCAGCGAGCTTCTCCATGCTTGCGGGTATTGTCCGGGCAACATGCCCCGTCAACGCCTTTGCAATGAGGTTTCGCCGCTGCTCGTCCTCAATGGCGCGCCATTCTTCATCGGAAAGGGTGGACTGGGTGCTTTGTGGTCTCTGATCGTCTACGGAGCTAGACGCCCAAATTCCGGGAACCTCGGCTTTCGCTATTTCGCTCAGATAGATTTCGTAATCTTCATCAGTAGGTTCGTAATCATCTTGTTCGGCCACAACCAGCACCTTGTCAAAAGCAGCTTCGAAGCGTGCAGCGTATTGCCGAGCGCGGCGAAGCGCCAGCCGTAAGCTGTCGGTTTTCAGAGATCGACGAATTTCACGTTGAAGGCCGAATACAGCGCGCAATCGAAGTGGAACTACTATGCGGAAATAGTAAGTACGGTGACGGTTGAGTGTAATGTAGGAGGGTTGAGCTGGCATTGCTGGCACCTTTGCGATGCCCCACCTAATAACAACGTGAAGTGCCCCACCAGCCTGTGCTGTCCTGCTATTGTCGAAAAATGTAGATCTGACAATCGCTTAGCGATACTGGATTAGATGGCGGGATTCGAACCCATGACCCCTGCCTTCGGAGGGCAGTACTCTATCCAGCTGAGCTACTGGTGCAATGCGGGCGCCATGATACTCATCTGGTTGGCGGGCGTCCATGCTGGTGTGTGCTGTTGTAGATTTTGCACGTTTCAAGGTGTTTGGACGACGTTGATCAGAAAATCCGGCTGATGTTGGCAATTGCGTTCTTTTTTTCGAACGGCCTATTGTCCTTTGCCCTAGCAGTCCCTAGGATTCGTTTGAGATTTCAAACGCTCTTGTCCGGTTTTCCTGCACTTTGTGACCCTGCGTTGCGGGGGCCGGCGAATGATTTCCTGATGGCGGCCTTGTTCGAGGCGCCTTTTGTACGATCAAAAACTTGCACCGCCGGTGTGCGGCGCATTTTCGGTATATCAAAGCGGAGGCCGACATGCAGCTCAAAGATTCCACGTTGTTCCGCCAGCAAGCCTATATCAATGGCACCTGGCTGGATGCGGACAATGGCGAGACGATCAAGGTCAACAACCCTGCAACGGATGAAGTCCTGGGCACTGTGCCGAAGATGGGCGCTGCTGAAACCCGTCGTGCGATTGAAGCGGCTGACAAGGCGTTGCCCGCCTGGCGTGCACTCACCGCCAAAGACCGTGGCAACAAGCTGCGTCGCTGGTTTGAGCTGATGATCGAGAATCAGGACGACTTGGCTCGCCTGATGACGCTGGAGCAGGGCAAGCCGCTGGCCGAGGCCAAAGGTGAGATCGGTTATGCCGCTTCCTTTATTGAGTGGTTCGCAGAAGAAGCCAAGCGCGTTTACGGCGACGTGATTCCGGGCCATCAGCCGGACAAGCGTCTGATCGTGCTCAAGCAGCCGATTGGTGTGACCGCCGCGATTACGCCGTGGAACTTCCCGGCTGCGATGATCACCCGTAAAGCAGGCCCGGCGCTGGCTGCCGGTTGCACCATGGTGCTCAAGCCTGCTTCGCAAACCCCTTACTCCGCACTGGCGCTGGCTGAACTGGCTGAGCGTGCAGGCATTCCGGCAGGCGTGTTCAGCGTCGTCACTGGCAGCGCTGGCGATATCGGCAGCGAGCTGACCGGCAACCCGATCGTGCGCAAGCTGTCCTTCACCGGCTCGACCGAGATTGGTCGCCAGTTGATGGCTGAATGCTCCAAGGACATCAAGAAGGTCTCGCTGGAACTGGGCGGCAACGCGCCGTTCATCGTGTTCGACGACGCGGACCTGGATAAGGCCGTTGAAGGCGCGATTATCTCCAAGTACCGCAACAACGGTCAGACCTGCGTCTGCGCCAACCGGATCTATGTGCAGGACGCGGTTTACGATGCGTTCGCTGAAAAGCTCAAGGTCGCTGTGGCCAAGCTGAAGATCGGTAACGGTCTGGAAGAGGGCACCACCACTGGCCCGCTGATCGATGGCAAGGCTGTGGCGAAGGTTAAAGAGCACATTGCCGACGCGGTGAGCAAAGGCGCGAAAGTGTTGTTCGGTGGTAACAGCATCGAAGGTAACTTCTTCGAGCCGACTATTCTGGTCAACGTGTCCAAAGATGCAGCCGTAGCCAAAGAAGAAACCTTTGGCCCGCTGGCGCCGCTGTTCCGCTTCAAAGACGAAGCTGAAGTGATCGCCATGTCCAACGACACTGAGTTTGGTCTGGCGTCGTACTTCTATGCCCAGAACATGAGCCGCGTGTTCCGCGTGGCTGAAGCGCTGGAGTATGGCATGGTGGGTATCAACACCGGCCTGATCTCCAACGAAGTCGCGCCGTTCGGTGGCATCAAGGCCTCGGGCCTGGGCCGTGAAGGCTCGAAGTATGGCATCGAAGATTATCTGGAAATCAAATACCTCTGCCTGTCGGTTTAACGCAGGGGGTTGCAGCCGCCGGGGCGCGAGAGCGACGTTTCGGCGGTTTTTAGTGGCACCCCAAACCTTTTTGGTGGCTGGAGGCCGTGACAGTCGATCATCGAATGCTGTCACGTGTTGATCCACCACTTGATCCTTGAACCACGCCGACCGATGAGCGGCGAATGAGGAAACATGTCCCAGACAAACGCAGAATTGATGCAGCGCCGCGAAGCCGCTGTTCCACGCGGTGTTGGCCAGATTCACCCGATCTTCGCCGAGTCCGCGAAGAACGCTACGGTTACCGACGTTGAAGGTCGTGAGTTCATCGACTTCGCGGGCGGTATCGCCGTACTGAACACCGGTCACCTGCACCCGAAAATCATTGCCGCGGTGCAAGAGCAACTGACCAAGCTGACTCACACTTGCTTCCAGGTGCTGGCCTACGAGCCGTACGTTGAGTTGTGCGAAAAGATCAACGCCAAGGTACCAGGTGATTTCGCCAAGAAAACCCTGCTGGTCACCACCGGTTCCGAAGCGGTAGAGAACGCCGTGAAAATCGCTCGCGCAGCTACTGGCCGTGCTGGCGTGATCGCGTTCACTGGCGCTTACCACGGTCGCACCATGATGACCCTGGGCCTTACCGGTAAAGTCGTGCCGTACTCGGCTGGCATGGGCCTGATGCCGGGCGGTATCTTCCGTGCGCTGTACCCGTGTGAACTGCATGGCATCAGCGTTGACGATTCCATCGCCAGCATTGAGCGCATCTTCAAGAACGACGCCGAGCCTAAAGACATCGCGGCCATCATCATCGAGCCGGTTCAGGGCGAAGGTGGTTTCTACGTCGCGCCGAAAGCGTTCATGGCACGCCTGCGTGAGCTGTGCGACAAGCACGGCATCCTGCTGATCGCTGACGAAGTGCAAACGGGCGCGGGTCGTACCGGTACGTTCTTCGCCATGGAGCAGATGGGCGTTACAGCTGACCTGACTACGTTTGCTAAATCCATCGCTGGCGGTTTCCCGTTGGCCGGTGTGTGCGGTAAAGCTGAATATATGGACGCCATTGCTCCAGGCGGTCTGGGCGGCACGTATGCCGGTAGCCCGGTGGCGTGTGCTGCTGCGTTGGCGGTGTTGCAGGTCTTTGAAGAAGAGCATCTGCTGGATCGTTGCAAAGCGGTCGGCGAGCGTCTGGTGACGGGCCTCAAAGCCATTCAAGCCAAGTATCCAGTAATCGGTGAAGTCCGTGCGCTGGGTGCGATGATCGCGGTTGAGCTGTTCGAAAACGGCGACACCCACAAGCCAAACGCTGCTGCTGTTGCGCAGGTGGTGGCCAAGGCTCGCGACAAGGGTCTGATCCTTCTGTCGTGCGGCACCTACGGCAACGTATTGCGCGTGCTGGTACCGCTGACCTCGCCGGACGAGCAACTGGATAAAGGTCTGGCTATCATCGAAGAATGTTTCGCTGAGCTGGCGTGAAAATGCCGAGGTCGCAATTGATTAAAATGTGACCAAACGGACAAAAAAGACCCGCTTCGGCGGGTTTTTTTGCGTTTAAAAGGGGTAAATGAGGGTTTTTATCTATATCCCTTCGTATGCATTGGCTAAGGTGGGTGCATTGCTGTTGAGGATTTTAAAATGCTCCTGACACAGTACGTTTGTGCTGCAAGACGTGAACGTGTAGGAGCTGCCGAAGGCTGCGAATGGCGTTGTGTCTGATACACCGCTTCGCAGCCTTCGGCAGCTCCTACGGAAATACATTTCAGATCATTGGTTATGAGTTGCTCGACGAGAGAGTTCTGATGACAGCTGTAGATTTGCCTGCGGGACCTCGGGTATTGATTGCTGAGTCCGATCCATGGATTCGTGAAACGCTCAGTGAGTTGATCCTGAGCGTGCGTGACGATGTTGCGCTCGAGATTTGCAGCGATGGCAAGCAGGCCGTCGAGTTCATGAAGAAACACATCCCTGATCTGATCATCGCCGCCAGAGAGTTGCCTGTTATCGATGGTTTGAGCCTGTTGCGTGGCGTGCGCGGTTTGCGTCGTCAGCCTCCATTGCCTTTTATCCTGATCAGCAACCGCGGTGACACGGCCAGTGTTCGCGAGGTTGTGCCGTTGGCGCCAACCGCTTACCTGACCAAGCCGCTGGACACTGAAAAGCTGCGCCAACGTCTTGAAGGCTTGCTGCTGGCGTGTCCGGTGCCGGGTGCCGTGCCAGCGCTCGCACCGGGTCAGACGCTGAGCAAGTACCTTGAAAAACATCGGGACACAGCTGACGGTGCGCCGTTGTTTGTGGATGTCGCCACTGCGCTGAAGCTTAGTCAGGTCGGGAGTAGCGTCGATGCGGTGTTGCTTGAGCAGGAGTTGCGCGCTGACCCGCATATCACTGCAGTGCTGATTGCGGCTGCCAATACGGCGGCCAAGCATCTGGTCAAGCCTGTGCAGACGCTGGGTGCGGCGCTGGCGCTTTTGGGGGCTCCGCAGAGTGCCAGCATTGTTTCTGCGTTGACCAAGAAGCGCGTGTCGATCCTGACCAACAATGCGTTGCAGATGAAGGCCAGCGAGTTCTGGGAGATGTCGCAACGTACTGCGGAATACGCGCGGGTGCTGGCGGGCATGCTTGAGGTCGACCCCGAACGTTGCTTCTGTGCGGGGCTGCTGCTGTCACTGGGCGATCTGGCGGTGCTGGGTTGTTTGCAGGAGTGGTTGCTGGCTGGTGGCAAGCTGGATGATCAACAGATCGAAAAAGCGCTGGAGCAGTACTCTGCGGCTTACGGTTCGGCGTTGCGTGTCCGCTGGCGTTTGCCGCTTGAGTTGCGGGAGCTGACGTCGTCGGTTTATCAGTACAACACCGGGGTTTATACCCGCGAAGTGCTCGTCATGAACCTGGCCGGGCATATGGCGCGCCTGGGTGACGACGACAGCGTGACGACGCTGCTCAAGACCAAGCCCGCCCGCTTGTTGAAGCTGACCGTCGCTGACTTGCAGCGCTTGCGCAAGAAGCTGACTGGCGTGACTGATCCAAGTCTGCTGGCAGCGCCGGTGGGGCTGGTGGTGGAAACATTGGCTGATGACGAGGATGAAGGTCCGGATCTGCTGGATGGTGCGCCGGAGGCGGAGCCTGAAGCGGTTATTGATGAAACGCCAGCGGCTGAGCAGGATTCATCGCGGTAGGTGCTGGCGCTATAGAGGCTTCTGGGAAAGTCTATTTTGGCCTGCTGGCTCGAATACCGGTGGGAGATTCTATGTTTGCCCGCAAGCGTGATCCGGCCAGTCCTACGGATTTGCGTAGATTCTGTGGGAGCGAATTCATTCGCGAAGGGGCCGGTACATCTTGCAGCTATGTATCGCCTGAAACATTGCCTTCCCGAATGAATTCGGTCCCACAGGGTGTACTTCGTCTATCGGTTCCGGGCGGTGTCAGGGATACGGCTCCTGCGCGAATTACCTATACCAACACAATCTGATTCTTGCCCTGACGCTTGGCCTGGTACATCGCCGCGTCGGCACGGGCGTAGAGGATTTCCAGGCTTTGGTCGTCCTCTCCCATGTTGGTCAGGCCCTGGCTGGCGGTGATGCCGAAGCTTTTGTCGCCGCGCTGGAAACTCAGGCGCTGGATTTCCCGTTGCAGGCGTTCGGCGATTTGCTTGGCCATGTCCGGCGCACAGCCCGGGAACACTGCAGCAAACTCTTCACCGCCAATACGTCCGAACAGGTCGCCGCGCCGTAGCGTGGTTCTGCCGCATTCGGCGATCTTCTGCAGCACCAGATCACCTTCCTGGTGACCGTAGGTGTCGTTGACCAGTTTGAAGTCATCGATGTCCAGCAACAGAAACGCCAACGGCGTGCCGTGCAGGCGAGCCAGTTCAAATTCGCGCTGGGCGCATTCGAAGAAGTGCCGACGGTTGCTGCTTTGCGTCAGTACGTCGGTGGTCGCCAGGCGCTGCAGTTCGCTTTCCAGCTCTTTCTTTTCGGTGATGTCTTCTGCGATGCCCACCACGACGAGACGTTGCTCGGCGTCGGTCTGGTGACTCACGAAGCATTTGTCGCTGATCCAGCGGACTTCGCCGTCGGCACGGATGATCCGGTATTCGCGATCTTCCACTGCGCCTTTCTCAATAACTTCGTTGAGGCTGCGCTCAGCGTAGTTGAGGTCATCGGGGTAGATGCTGTCGCGCCATTCGCCATAGTCGGCCAGCAACAAACCCGCAGAGCGGCCAAAGATGCGTTCGTAAGCCGGGCTGACGTAGATCATCCGCTGGGTGGCCCAGTCGAATGCCCAGAGCACGGCGTTGACGCTGACCAGCAGCGAGCTGAACAGCTGCTCACGCTCACTCAGGCGTGCGACCTCAGCCTGGGCGTGCATCAGCGCCAGTAGCGTCTCCGCAGCGGCGGGAGTATCAATATTGGGTGTCAGTAGAGTTTTGTTGTCCATGGCACTGCATCTCAGAATAAGGTGCGGCGCACAGCCACAACATTTCCCGCACGGGGTCGCGGGCAGATGTTCTGAGTGGATTTAGGAGGTGAAGTTCAAATCACGCGCGCCCCAATTGAGGCGCGCTGATCAGTGGCTTCAAGCGTGCGCAGGGCGCAGCGAGTAGGTTTTGAGCTGGTCGGCGAAGTCACGCAGAGACTGGATACCGCTGGCCTCGGCTTCGTGGATCCAGTCTTTCATGGCAGCCAGCATGTCGTGGCCGTTGCTGCTGGTCTTGACCCAGATTTGTTGCAGGGCCAGGCGCTTTTCGTAGATCACTTTCAACGCGTGGCTGTGTTCCAGCATGGTCTGGATGCGCAAGTGGTGCTTGTCATCCAGCAGGCTGGTTTCACGGGACAGCAACCGCTTGGCGCGATGGAATTGATGCCGTACCGAAGCATCGGCTTTGGCCAGTTCCTGGGCGACCAACGGGCCAATCACCAGTTTGCGGTACTGAGCCATGATCTGGAACCGGTTGTTGAGGATCGCCATGGCGGTGTCCATGTCGATACTGCCTTTGCCCTCGACGCGGTGCGCGATGGGTGCGACCCGCTGGACCTTGGCCAGACGCAAGGCGCTGAACACTTTGATCCACGCCCAGCCGATGTCGAATTCCCACTTCTTGACCGACAGCTTGGCCGAATTCGGGTAGGTGTGGTGGTTGTTATGCAGCTCTTCGCCGCCAATGATGATGCCCCACGGCACCAGATTGGTTGCCGCATCACGGCATTCGAAGTTGCGATAACCCACGGCATGCCCCAGGCCATTCACGACACCTGCGGCCCAGAACGGAATCCACATCATCTGGATCGCCCAGACGGTAATGCCCAGCGCGCCGAACAGCAGCAGGTCGATGACCGCCATGATCGCCACGCCCAGCAACGGGTAAGGCGTATAGATTTTGCGTTCGATCCAGTCTTCCGGGCAGTTTTTGCCGTAAATTCGCAAAGTGTCCGGGTTTTCCGCCTCGGCCCGATACAGTTCCGCACCCTTGCGCAGTACAGTAGAAAGCCCTTTGACGACCGGGCTGTGCGGGTCATCGACGGTTTCGCATTTAGCGTGGTGTTTGCGGTGGATGGCCGTCCACTCGCGGGTGTTCTGCGCTGTGGTCAGCCACAGCCAGAAGCGGAAGAAGTGTTTCAGACCTGCATTCAGCTCCAGGGAGCGGTGGGCGGAGTAGCGGTGGAGATAAATTGTGACGGCGACGATCGTCACATGGGTCATCGCCAGCGTGACTGCTACTAACTGCCAGACGGAAAGGTCAAGCAAACCGTTGTACCACATAGGCTATAGGGCCCTCGAAAAGACGCTTTGAAAAAAAACCAACAGTGCGCATTATCACTGAGCCGCCAGATAAAACCAGTCGGCCTTGGAGATAAGAGTCGCCAGATGTTTCCTAATCTTTAATCCCGCACCTCATAAGGTTACTAGCTTTCTTATGACTGACTCCTCGCGTGACGCACTGCGAACATCCCTGTTTTACGGGGTTTTATCCATTCTCTGGTTCGTCGTGAGCGATCACTGGCTACCCGCTTTGATCGAAAATCCGGCTCGATTGAAGTTTGCCCAACAGATGAGTGGTTACGTCTGGGTGGCGGTCAGCGCCATTTTTATCTTCGTGGCTCGTAGCCAGTTACTGCGTTTCATGGGCATCGAACTCACGCTGCGCCGACAACGCGAGGACCATGAGCGACTGCGCCTGGCGGCCGCTGTTTTCGACAGCACACTGGAAGGCGTGGTGGTCACCGATGGCGATGGGAAAATCGTCCACGTCAATCGTGCCTTTATGGAGATTACTGGCTACCCGTTAGACGAAGTGCTGGGCGCCAACCCGAGCAAATTCAAATCCGGCCGTCATGGCCCGGAGTTTTATCGGCAGATGTATCGCTCGATCTTCAGCGCCGGGCAGTGGAGCGGCGAAATCTGGAACCGGCGTAAAAGCGGTGAGGTTTATCCGCAATGGCAAAGTATTCGTAGCGTGAAAAGCGACAGCGGCGAGATAAAAAACTTCGTTGCGGTCTTTTCCGACATCACTGCCATCAAGCGTTCCGAGCAGGACTTGTTACAGCTCGCTCATTACGATCCCCTGACGAATTTGCCCAACCGTCTGCTGTTCATTGACCGCACGACCCAGGCGCTGAGCTATGCCCGTTCCAGCAAGCGCGGCTGTGCGCTGTTGTTGATCGACCTGGATCATTTCAAGAACATCAATGACAGCCTCGGGCATAACGTCGGTGATGACGTGCTTAAAGCGGTCGCTGAGCGGCTCAGGTCTTTGTTCGATAACGACATGACGCTTGCAAGGCTGGGCGGCGACGAGTTTGCACTGCTGATCGAGAATTGCCAGCAAGTGGTACAGGTGGCCGGGTATGCCCAGCGGATTCTGGAAGGCTTCAAAACCCCGTTCGTACTGGAAAACCGACAGCTGTTCATCAGCGCAAGCGTCGGTATCAGTTTGTTCCCTGAGGACGCAGCCAGTCCCGCGCAACTGCTGCGCAACGCAGACTCGGCGCTGTTCAAAGCCAAAGGTGATGGTCGCGAGACCTATGCTCTCTATACCGAAGAGCTGACCGCCCACGCCCAGCAGCGGGTGCATCTGGCCAGCGAGTTGCGGGGTGCCATTGAGCGAAATGAGCTGCGGGTGTTCTATCAGCCGATTCACAACCTGCACAACAGCCGCATCCTGGGCGTCGAAGCACTGGTGCGATGGGAGCATCCGGAGCGGGGGCTGGTGTCACCCGGGGAGTTCATCCCCATCGCCGAGCAGAGTGGGTTGATTGCCGAGCTGGATGCGTGGGTGTTGAACACGTCCTGCCAGCAGATGTGCACCTGGCTGGCAGCGGGCGTGGATATTTCCTTTGTGGCGGTCAACATCTCCAGTCGTCTGTTTGCCAGTGGTCATCTGGTTGAGCGGGTGGCAAAGGTGTTGAGTGACACCGGGCTGAACCCCGCGCATCTGGAGCTGGAAGTGACCGAAAGCGCGGTCATGGATGACCCGGATCAAGCCATCGAGCAGATGCACCGGCTGCGCGAGTTGGGGCTGAGTCTGGCCATCGACGATTTCGGCACGGGTTATTCATCCCTGCTGCGCCTCAAGCGCATGCCGGTGCAGAAGCTGAAAATCGATCAGGGCTTCGTTGCCGGGCTGCCCGGCGATGAAGACGACATTGCTATCGTGCGAGTGATCATTTCCCTCGCGCAAAGCATGGGCATGCGGGTGCTGGCTGAAGGCATCGAGACGGTGGATCAGGCGTCGTTTCTTCTGGCCAACAATTGCCCGATGGGCCAGGGCTACTGGTTCGCACGGCCAATGCCGGCTGAGCAGATTGACTGGGCGCATGCGCCGGGGTTTTAGCCAATCGAAGTGGCAGTTCCGTGCAGCTGCCTGCTAACCACAGAAATGAAAACACCCTGTAGGAGCTCACGAGCACCGCGAGGTAGCGATTGCGGTCAGCCTGACACACCGCCATCGCGGCCTCGCGGTGCTCGTGCGCTCCTACAACTCCTCCGTTGACTCGATACAGCGCGTTGCGATGTGCTTCGGGGCAGCGCCTGTGGCGTAAATTCACTTTGGTTATATGTAGATTCTTAAATAGTATTTTTAAGAATATCCGCACGTCTCTAAGATTGCCTCTATGCCATTAGCAGATTCACGCGGTCGCGGCTGCAGGCCAATCAATTTCAAGGAGTTCGATCATGAGTGCATCTCTGCGTAGCGTTGACGGTCAGGACGAAGCAGCGATTCTGCGCGAGATTCAGAGTGCGCTTCGCGATCTGCGTTTCGGGGCCGTTGAAATCACCGTGCACAACGCGCAGGTCGTGCAGATCGAACGCAAGGAAAAGTTTCGTTTGCAGAATCCGGGTAACAAACCGAGCTGATTCACCTCGATCCTTGTAGGAGCTGCCGAAGGCTGCGAATGGCCTTCAGATCTGTTCGCAGCCTTCGGCAGCTCCTACAGAAAAGCTTCAAACCAAAAATTAGAAAAAGCCAACAACACCACCAGATTTCCAGGAGCTTGACCCATGTCCATTCGCCGTTATGCGCTGGCCGCACTTGCCAGTGCCGTATTTGCCGGTTCTGCAGTTGCAAAGGATTACGAGCTGTTGAACGTCTCGTATGACCCCACTCGTGAGCTGTATCAGGAATACAACGCTGAGTTCGTCAACTTCTGGAAAAAGTCCCATCCGGACGACAAGGTTGATATCAAGCAATCCCACGGTGGTTCAGGCAAGCAAGCGCGTTCAGTCATTGATGGTCTGCGCGCTGACGTCGTGACGCTGGCACTGGCTGGCGACATCGATGAAGTCGCCAAGCTCGGCAAAAGCCTGCCGGAGAACTGGCAGACCCGCCTTCCGGACGCGAGCACGCCTTACACGTCCACCATCGTTTTCCTGGTGCGTAAAGGCAACCCGAAAGGCATCAAGGACTGGGGCGATCTGACCAAGCAAGGCGTTTCTGTCATCACGCCTAACCCGAAGACCTCCGGCGGCGCTCGCTGGAACTTCCTCGCGGCCTACGGCTATGGCCTGAAAACCGGTGGCAGTGAAGCCAAAGCCAACGAATACGTGAAAGAGCTGTTCAAGCACGTGCCGATTCTTGACACCGGCGCTCGCGGTTCGACCATTACCTTCGTTAACAACGGTCAAGGCGACGTGCTGCTGGCGTGGGAAAACGAAGCGTTCCTGGCGCTGAAAGAAGACGGCGGCGCGGACAAGTTCGACATCGTCGTACCTTCGCTGTCGATTCTGGCTGAGCCACCTGTGGCTGTTGTCGACAAGAACGCCGAGAAGAAAGGCAACACCGAAATCGCGACGGCTTACCTGAAGCACCTGTATAGCAAGGAAGGTCAGGAAATCGCAGCGAAGAACTTCTACCGTCCACGTGACGCGGAAGTCGCAGCCAAGTACGAGAAACAGTTCCCGAAACTGGATCTGCTGACTATCGACAAAGACTTCGGCGGCTGGAAAACTGCGCAGCCGAAATTCTTTAATGACGGCGGCATTTTCGATCAGATTTACACGCCTCAGTAACACAGGGTCTGTAGGAGCGCGCTTGCCCGCGATGAGGCCATCCAATCAGACACATTTTTGGTGGTCGTCAGATTTTTCGCGGGCAAGCGCGCTCCTGCAGCAGCTATTCGCTGACTGCTGAACTATAGGACCCGCACTCGTTTGCGGGTTCCGTGTGTTAACCAAGGACTTCTATGTCACGTCGCATTTCTCCCGTCATACCCGGCTTCGGGCTGACGCTGGGTTACACCGTGGTGTACCTCAGTCTGATTGTGCTAATTCCGCTGGCGGCCATGTTCATCCATGCCGCGCAGCTGACCTGGGATCAATTCTGGGCAATCATCACCGCACCACGCGTGCTGGCTGCTCTGAAACTGAGCTTCAGCGCAGCGTTCTATGCAGCAGTCATCAATGGCGTGATCGGTGTTCTGCTGGCCTGGGTGTTGGTGCGTTACACCTTCCCGGGCCGCAAGATCATTGATGCAATGATCGACCTGCCATTCGCCTTGCCCACCGCTGTTGCCGGTATCGCCTTGACCGCGCTTTACGCACCTAACGGTCTGGTCGGGCAGTTCGCAGCAGATCTCGGCTTCAAAATCGCTTACACGCCGCTGGGTATCACCCTTGCGCTGACCTTCGTTACGTTGCCCTTTGTGGTGCGTACGGTGCAGCCGGTGCTAGCCGATATTCCCCGTGAAGTCGAAGAGGCTGCCGCCTGTCTTGGCGCACGTCCGCTGCAAGTGTTCCGCCATATTCTCGTACCGGCCTTGCTGCCTGCCTGGCTGACCGGTTTCGCGTTGGCGTTTGCCCGGGGCGTGGGCGAGTACGGTTCGGTGATTTTCATTGCGGGCAACATGCCGATGAAAACCGAGATCCTGCCGCTGCTGATCATGGTCAAGCTCGACCAGTACGATTACACCGGCGCGACAGCGATCGGCGTGATGATGCTGGTGGTTTCCTTCGTTCTGTTGCTGCTGATCAACTTGCTGCAGCGGCGTATCGAAACCCCATCCTGAGGAGGCGCAGAACATGTCCCATTCATCTGTTTCAGCCGCCGCCTCTGCCAACGCTGCCCGCCGTGGCAGCGCGGTGTCGCGCCGGATTCTGATCATCCTGTGCTGGTTGGTGTTTCTACTGTTCCTGGGCTTGCCGCTGTTTATCGTGGTATCCCAAGGTTTGAAAAACGGCCTCGGCGCGTTTTTCACGGCGATCCTTGAACCCGACGCGCTGTCGGCCCTCAAGCTGACCGTGATCGCGGTGGTCATATCGGTCCCGCTCAATCTGGTTTTCGGCGTCAGCGCTGCCTGGTGTGTGAGCAAGTACTCGTTCCGGGGCAAAAGCATCCTGGTGACGTTGATCGACCTGCCGTTCTCGGTCTCGCCGGTCATCGCCGGTCTGGTCTACGTATTGATGTTCGGTGCTCAAGGTTTCTTCGGCCCATGGCTGCAGGATCATGACATCCAGATCGTGTTCGCCTTGCCGGGCATTATTCTGGCGACCATCTTCGTCACCGTGCCGTTCGTGGCCCGTGAGCTGATCCCGCTGATGCAGGAGCAGGGCACTCAGGAAGAAGAGGCGGCACGTTTGCTCGGCGCCAATGGCTGGCAAATGTTCTGGTACGTGACCGTGCCGAATATCAAATGGGGCCTGATTTACGGCGTGGTGCTCTGTACCGCCCGGGCCATGGGTGAGTTCGGGGCGGTGTCTGTGGTTTCCGGGCACATTCGCGGCGTCACCAATACCCTGCCGCTTCACGTCGAAATTCTCTACAACGAGTACAACCACGTTGCAGCCTTTGCCGTGGCGAGCCTGTTGCTGATCCTTGCGCTGTTTATCCTGCTGCTCAAGCAGTGGAGCGAAGCGCGCATTAACCGTCTGCGCCAAAGTGCGGCGGAGGAATAATTCATGTCAATCGAAGTCCGTAATGTCAGCAAGAACTTCAATGCCTTCAAAGCCCTGAGCAGCATCAATCTGGATATCCAGAGTGGCGAGCTGGTGGCGTTGCTAGGCCCGTCCGGTTGCGGCAAGACCACCTTGCTGCGGATTATTGCTGGTCTGGAAACGCCCGATGACGGCAGTATCGTGTTCCACGGTGAAGACGTGTCCGGCCATGATGTACGTGATCGCAACGTCGGTTTTGTGTTCCAGCACTACGCGCTGTTCCGTCACATGACCGTGTTCGACAACGTTGCATTTGGTCTGCGCATGAAACCCAAGAATCAGCGCCCGAACGAAAGCCAGATCGCGGTCAAGGTTCATGAACTGCTGAATATGGTCCAGCTGGACTGGCTGGCTGATCGCTATCCGGAGCAGTTGTCCGGTGGCCAGCGTCAGCGTATCGCCCTGGCACGCGCCTTGGCGGTAGAGCCCAAAGTGTTGCTGCTGGATGAGCCGTTTGGTGCACTGGATGCCAAGGTGCGTAAAGAACTGCGTCGCTGGTTGGCGCGTCTGCACGAAGACATCAACCTGACCTCGGTTTTTGTGACTCACGATCAGGAAGAAGCCATGGAAGTGGCTGATCGCATCGTGGTCATGAATAAAGGGGTGATCGAGCAGATCGGTTCGCCGGGCGAGGTGTACGAAAACCCGGCCAGCGATTTCGTTTACCACTTCCTGGGCGACTCCAACCGCCTGCATGTAGGCGAAGAGCAGGTGCTGTTCCGTCCGCATGAAGTGTCGCTGTCACGTTCGGAGCTTGAAGACCACCATGCGGCTGAAGTGCGCGACATCCGCCCGCTGGGCGCGACCACCCGGATCACCCTGAAGGTCGAAGGCCAGAGCGAACTGATCGAAGCCGAAGTGGTGAAAGACCACGACAGCCTGACCGGCCTGGCGCGGGGCGAAACGCTGTTCTTCAAGCCGAAGGTCTGGCAGAAGGTTGCGAATATTTAAAGCCTGCCGAAACATTTATGTGGGAGCGAGGCTTGCCCGCGATAAGGTCGGTACGGTATTTGAGACCGAGTTGATCTTATCGCGGGCAAGCCTCGCTCCCACAGGTTCTATGCAATTCCACCGAATGGCGCGATGCCGTCGGATTGGATTTGCCTTCACACCACCGGCTTCAAATCCCGCTTGTGCACAGGCCCTGATCTTTCTGCAATGGCTTGCGCAGCCTCATTAGAAACGCCAATTCAGCGACACCGGCCTGGCGCGGGGCGAAACGCTGTTCTTCAAGCCGAAGGTCTGGCAGAAGGTTGCGAATATTTAAAGCCTGCC